>DSBX01000020.1 GCA_011049385.1 Caldifarciminota bacterium
GAGCCTGGACTCGGCCGGGATGGACACGGTGACGTTCCCGAACTGGAACGTCGGGCCGGGGAGCCAGACCTACGAACTGACCTTCTGGCATTCGCTGGCCAACGACACCAACCGGGGCAACGATACCGTCAAGACGACGACCACCACCCGGGGCCACGACATCGCGACGGTCAGCATCAGCATCGCGGGCCGGGTGCGGGCCGGTCAGGCGGTGACACCGCGCATCAGCCTGCGGAGCACCGACTACACCGAGCGCAACTTCACCGCCTGGTGCGTGGTGGACTCGGCCGGCACGACGGTTTACCGCGACAGCGTGACGATTGACAGCGTGCCGGAGCAGGCGATGCGGAGCTTCGCCTTCCCGAGCGACTGGACGGTCGGCCCCACGGGCGCGACCTACGGCATCACCGCCTGGCACGACTGCCCGACCGATGAGAACCCGCTCAACGACACTCTCCGGGCCGCGACCGAAGCGGTGGACCAGATCAGTATCCTCTGGCTCTACTCCGACTACGGCCCGCCCGATACGACGCTGGGTGTGCGCCTGCGGGCGTTGGGTGACTCGGTCGTCTTCATGGACGTTCAGAGCAGCACGCCGACGCCGGGCCAGCTCGAGCCTTATGACGCGGTGGGCGCACATTCCAATTACCAGTTTGCTGACCCGACAGCGCTGGGCAACCTGCTGGCCGATTACGTGGATGCGGGCGGCGGCGTGGTCATCGGCAATTTCGGGCTCACCTCGGGCTGGGCGATGGCCGGAAGGCTGATGACCGGTGACTACGCCACCATCAGCCCGGGCGCAAACACCCAGCAGAGCACCACGCTGGGCTGGAATAACGCCGGGCACCCGATTATGGCGGGTGTGGACTCGGTCCGGGAGGTTTACGCGGGAGACGGCGGTTTCGTGGCTTCCGCGGAGTCGATTGCGCGGTGGGCCGACGGGCGGCCGTACGTCGCGGTCAGCGCCAACCAGAAGGTTGCCGGCGTCAACAGCTACCCGGGCATTTTCTCCCAGAGTCCGCCCCAGCGGGGCGGAGACTGGGCGCTGGTGTTCCATAACGCCCTGCACTTCGTGGCCGGGTCGGTGACCGGCGTCGGGGAGTTCGACCCGTTCCGGCCCGCGCTCAACGTCACGCTCGATGCCGCACCGAGCATTGCCCGGCGTGGGGTGACGGTGAGCTACATGCTCGCGGCCGGGAGCGAGTACAGTCTCGATGTCTACGATATCAACGGCCGGCTGGTTCGGAGCCTGGCCGCGGGTACCGCACCGCCCGGAGTTCAGCGTGTCTCCTGGGACATGACCGACGCCGCCGGGAGGCGGGTCGGGTCCGGCATCTACTTCTGCAAGCTGGTCGCGGGCGAGCGGAGCCAGACCAGCAAGCTGGTCGTCGAGTAGCCGGGAGAGGTCCGATACTACCGGGGCGGCTTTGCCGCCCCGGTTCCGTTCCGGTCGCGCAGGGTATCGGCCGCGTTCCGGCGGTAGGTGGCGAGCAGGAGGCCGGTGAACAGGCGGTAGGCGGCGCGCGGGTCCGGGCAGTCGTTGGCGAGGAAGGCAAAGGCGTAGGTGTCCGTTTCCGCTTCAAGGTAGCCGGCCAGGGTGAAGACTTCCCGGATGTAGCCGGTCTTGGCCCGGACCCGGTGGCCGAGTCCGAGGCCGCGACGGGCGAGTGTGCCCCGGCGGCCGGGCGCGGCCAGCGATGCACCGAGTTCACGCTCGCGGGTTTCGTGCAGGGCCGCAAGCAGACCGGTGACGGTTGCGGGCGTCAGCCGGTTGGCGCGCGCGAGCCCGGAGCCGTCGTGCATCCGTAGACCCGCGGACGGTACGGCAAGAGAATCGAGCCAGGTGGTGTAGCAGGCGGTTGCACCGGCGGGAGTTCGGTCGTCAAGCGCGGCGGCGAGCAGGAGCTCCGAGAGCCGGTTCGTGCTGTGGCGGTTGGCCCAGAAGACCGCACGGCGACGGAGCGGCCAGGCCGCGGCATCGGGCGCATCGAGCAGAAGGGTGAGAGAGTCGCTCTTGCTGTCGTCGCGGAGAAAGCGGAGCGCGGGTGCGCGCGAAGCGGTCAACGCCCGGGATACGGTCGAGTCCCAGCGGGCGTCCCAGCGGTCAATGGCGTGGCCGGTGACGATGAGCTTGAGAACCGAGGCGGGTATCAACGGGACGGTGTCGAGACAGGCGAAGACCGTCCGGCCGGAGTTGAGTGAGACGATGCTGACGCCGACGGTTGCGCCGGCGGGAAGCAGTTCGCGGTAGCGGCGGCCGAGGATTTCGGCCGCATCGGGCGCAGGGTCTGGCTTTGAAACGGCACAGGCCACGAGCAGGAGGGCGAGTAACGGGGAACGGATGATATCAGTGCAGGCCGGTGATGTACTCGTGGGCCATCATCGCCGCAAGTGCGCCGTCACCGACCGCGGTCGCAATCTGTCGCAGGCGCGAGACGCGGACATCGCCGGCGACAAACACGCCCGGGACGTTTGTCGCGAGCCGGTCGTTGCAGAGAACGAAGCCTGCGTCATCAAGCTCGATGACGCCGCGGCACCAGTCGGTGTGCGGCACCGAGCCGACGTAGACGAACAGCCCGGCGACCGGGATGTCGCGCTTCGCGCCGTCCTTGCGGCTTTCGACTTCCACCGCTTCGAGCCGGCCGGTGCCGCGCAGGGCCGAGACGACGTGGGAGAGCACGAGTTCGATATTGTTCCGGGCGCGGACCCGGACTTCGGCGGCTTTGACCGCGCGGAACTCGTCCCGGCGGTGAATGAGATAAACCTTGGAGCAGATACCGGCGAGGTAGAGCGCCTCGTCCAGCGCCGAGTCGCCGCCGCCGACGACCGCGACTTCCCGGCCTTTGAAGAATGCGCCGTCGCAGACCGCGCAGTAGGACACACCACGTCCGCGCAGTTTCTTCTCGCCGGGCAGGTCCAGCTCCTTGGACCGGACGCCGGAGGCGATGATGACCGCGTCGGGCCGGTGCGAACCGTCGCTGGTCTCCACGACCAGCGGGTCGGTCCGGAGCGCGGCGGCCGCGACCAGTTTGATTTCCGCGCCGTGGCGTTCGGCCTGGCCCTGCATTGCCTGCGTCAGTTCGACCGCGACGACCGGTTCGACGAAGCCGGGGTAGTTTTCGACTTCCGGGGTGTTGGCGACCTGTCCGCCGGGCATTGCGCGTTCGAGAATCAACGTGGCGTGACCGGCGCGGGCGGAGTAGATGCCCGCGGTCAGCCCGGCCGGGCCGGCGCCGACGACGACTACTTCAGGATTGTCCACGACCGGATTCTAGCGGGAGGTAGGGAGATGGCAAGGCGGCGGGGGTGGTGCGGTGGTTTGACTCTGCGCCGTTTGCGAGTTAGATAACCTGATGCGCGCATTGCTGTGCGGACTGCTGTTGGTGCTGTTGGCGCCGCCGGCCGGTTGCCGGCCGTCCGGGATGACCGCCCGCGAACTGCTGGAGCGGAATGTGGCGGTGGTGCGGGAGCGTGAGTTGGAGCCGTTCCTGGAACAGGCGTACAAGGTGGCCAGGATGGTGCTCAGCGAACCCGCGCTTGACCGGGACGTGCCCGGCTACAGCCGCGAGGACATCATCGAGCGGAAGTCGGGATACCGGGGCGTGTTCAACCGGCAGACGATACGGAGCTGGCTGGGACAGCACTACCAGCCGCAGAGCGACCTCGAGGTGGCCGATGTCTTCGAGTTCCGGCATTACGATGAGCTGGTCCGGTTCCTGGGCGCGGACCCGGAGGAGACGGGCGTGACCGTGCCGGAGGAGCTGGCGGCGAGGTTCCCGGGCTTCGAGACGGATACCTGGCCGGCAACGCGGGTGCGGTTCCTGGGCCGGATGGGGGTGGTGCATTTCAGCCGCGCGCTCGGGCCGGTGATACTCGAGCGCGAACGGCAGGGGCGAGACTGGTCCGGACTGCGGCTGATGGAGGAGACCGGGGTCGTTGACCGCTGGGCGCTGGGTTACACGACCGCGCGGGGACGGATACGCGGGCGGCTGATGCTCCGTGCGCGCGGGCTGTGGGCGTTCTGGCCGCTGGCGCGCTGATTCAGCGGGCCGGGCGGAGCTGGTCGAGTCGGGTGTGAATGGCCGGGACGAGCTCTTCGGCCCGGAGATAGTGGCGGCTGAGTTGCTCGAACGGGCAGGTATCCGTGCCGTTGCGGTTGCGGATTGCCAATACCCCGTGTTTCACCTCGAACCCGATGCCGGCCGCGGCGAGTATCGCCCGGGCAGAGACCGAGCCGGTCAGTGCCAGGACCCGGGCGGCCTTGAGGTGCGCGAAGATGCGTGCCGCACAGCCGCCCACCACTCGGTCCGCAATGGTCGCGCCGGTGAGCCCCTCGGGGAAGCGGAGCCAGATGTCGAGCAGGGGCCGCACACCGGGCAGGGCCGAGCGGTAGAGTTCCTTATCTCCGTGGACGATGAGGATGGAGAGTTCCTCACGGCACAGCCGGTCGAGGAGATGGTGCATCAGTATTCGTGAACGAAGACAAGGTACCCGGCCGCGATGCCGAGCGCGTTCGCGGCCATATCCTTCCAGGAGAACCGGCGATGGTGGCCGTAGCGGTCGAGCAGTTCCTTGCCCAACCCGAGCCCGAACGTGCCGCCCAGCGAGACTCCGGCGGCCGGGGGGTGATCGAGGTTGAGCCGGTTGGCGCAGAGGTGATAGCCGGCGCCGACACTGACGAAGCTGGCCGAGAAGTGCCAGAACTTGTCCCAGGCCAGCCAGCGGTCGGGTGGAGCCGGTACGGGCTTTCGTCCTGCCGGCGTATCGGGGGCGAGCAGGCCGGGGTTGTCGTTGAGTCTCGCGCCAAACGGACGAGGCGATTCCGCTTGTCTTGGGACCGGGAACGGAGACAGGGACGGTCGCGGTGCGGGCAGGCTCAGCGAAGCCGCAAGCAGGAGCGTGAGCACGATGAGATTGTCGCCGGAAAGGCGTGCGGGTCAAGGTGGTACGCTCTACACGTTTCGCTTGACAACCGGTTTTAGATTGGTAGTTTTCGGCCTACGTGAGCATTCAGTTCCTAGCGCAGTCATCGCAATCGGAATGGATCGAGTCGCTTTCGCGCGACGCCACCCTGTTTTTCCCGGCCCTCACGAAGGACCAGGTGCACTGGCAGTGTCTCGACCCGGCGACCCCGGGCAAAGACGACGACGCGCCCTGGGCGTTGGGCCATATCCGGGCCGCGGAGCCGGTGAAGAGCTTTTTCTTCACCCCGCGCGAGAAGGTGGCGGAGATGCCGGGCAAACTCGAACCTGCCGCGCCGGGGAAGCGCGTCCTGTTCGGAGCCAAGGCTTGCGATATCGTCGCCCTGCGCGTGCATCGGAAGATGTACCTGGAACAGGAGTTCAAGGACGAGTTCTATCGCGGGCGCCGGGAGAACACGCTGATTATCGTCGCGGACTGTCCGGTCCCGGAGGACAGCTGTTTCTGCAACCTGGTTCACGGGCGGCCTTACGCGACCGACGATGACCGGGACGAGGGCGATGTAGCGCTGTCAGTGGTCGAGGGCGGCTGGCTGCTCGAGCCGTTGAGCGACGCGGGTGACAAGCTGGTCGCACTGGCCCGGACCACCCCGGCGACCGAGGCCCAGCTGGCGGCGCGCGAGGCGAGCCGGCAGACTGCGGCGAAGCGGCTCGCGGAGACCAACCCGAAGCAGTTCGCTCCGGACACGCCGGCCCGCATCTGGAAGCGGGTCCAGGACGATGCGTTCTGGTCCCGGCACGCTGCCGACTGCGTTGAGTGCTACGGTTGCCTGATGGCCTGCCCGACCTGTTACTGCTTCCTGCTCTACGACAAGGCGAAGGATCAGGGTATGGAGCGGACGAAGGTCTGGGATGCCTGTTACATCGCGGCATATGCCCGGGTCGGCGGTGGAGCCAACCCGCGGGCGGAGTTCGTGAAGCGGTTCTACAACCGCTTCTTCTGCAAGTTCAGTCATTTCCCGACCTGGCAGAAGATGCCGGCCTGTTCCGGTTGCGGCCGGTGCTACAAGGTCTGTATGGGTAAGATTGACATCCGGAAGGTGCTGGCCGAGGTCTAGTCATGGGCAACATCTTCCAGCCGATTTCGGCCGAAATCATCAAGACCATTGATGAGACTCCGAACATCCGGACTTTCGTGCTCAGGCCGGAGCAGGAGGTGCCGTTCCTGGCCGGGCAGTTCATCGAGCTGACCATGCCCGGGTACGGCGAGGCCCCGTTCACGCCTAGCTCGTCCCATTTCAAGCGCGACATCATCGAGATGACGATCATGAAGGTCGGCCGGGCGACGGGCGCGCTGTTCGACTTCAAGGTCGGGGACACGGTCGGTATCCGCGGGCCGTACGGTGCGCGCTACCCGCTCGAGAAGTTCGAGGGGCGCGATATCTACATCGTCGGCGGCGGCGTCGGGCTGGCGCCGTTGCGGGCGCTGTTCTTGGCCCTGACCCACGAGATTGACAAGTACGGCCGGATCTTCCTGCGCTACGGGGCCCGGACCCCGGACGACATCGTCTACAAGTACCTCATCCCGGAATGGGAGAAGATGAAGAAGGTGGACATTGACCTGTCGGTTGACGTCCGGGACGAGCGCTGGATGAAGAAGGTCGGGGTCGTGACCTGCCTGATGGACGAGATTCCCTGTGACGAGGCGAAGAGCATCGCGGTGGTCTGCGGGCCGCCGATAATGATGAAGTTCGTGACGATGAAACTGCTCGAGGCCGGGTTCAAGGGCGAGCACATCTATCTTTCGATGGAAACGAACATGTCGTGCGGGCTCGGGCACTGCGGCCACTGCAAGCTCGGCCCGTATTTCACCTGCAAGGACGGCCCGGTGCTGACCTGGGACCAGGTCAAGGATATCCCGGACCCGTTTGTTTAGGCGATGGAACTGAAGAAGACGACCTGCCCGTTCTGTCTCAATGGCTGTACCTCGGCGGTCGTGTTCGATGGGTATCAGTACCGGATGGAGTACCCGGCGGAGGGCGCGGTCAACAAGGGCCGGCTCTGTGCCCGGGGCAACTCGGCGAGCATCGTCGTTGACCATCCCAAGCGGCTGGCCTATCCTCTGCTTGACGGTCGGCCGATTGCCTGGAGCGAGGCCGAAAACCTGGTCCGGGCGTGGCGGGCCGCGGTCGAGCCCGGTCAGATAGCGCTGGTCTACAGCCGGGGCCGGGGTACGGACGAGGCCCGGCGCCTGTGCGGCCTGGCCGCCGAACTGGGCACGACACACATCGCCTGCGGCCACATCGAGCCGGAGAACGCCTTCAATGCCCGGCTCGAAGGCACGAAGGACGCCGCGCTGACCGATGTCGAGGGAGCACAGGCGATGCTGCTGGTCGGCGACGTGTTCAACACCTCGCCGGTCGCGGTCGGCCGGATGCTCGACGCGCGCTACGCGGACCGCAAGAATCGGCTGGTGGTGGTGGACTCGATTCGCACCCGTCAGAGCGGTTTCGCCCACGTTTTCATCCAGACCCGGCCCGGGACCGAACCGCTGGCGCTGGTCGCGCTCGCCGGCCTGCTCGAAGAGAAGCTCAAGGTTGACGTTGACGTCCTGGCCGAGGCGGCGGGTGTGACCCGCGGGCAACTGGCCGCGGCGGCCGCGGTGCTGGGCGCGGGCGCGCCCGGTTTCGTCGGCGCGGCGGCCCACAGCGGCCGGGTGCGTCATCCTATGCTTTACAGTCTTGCCGCGCAACTGGTCGCGTTGAAGGCGAAGATGCCGTTCGTCGGTTTCCGGGAAACCGCCCTGCCCGAGGCGGGCGAGAGTTTCGCGGACTTGCGCAAGGCGCTGGTCGCGGGCGAAGTACGGCTGTTGTTCTGGACCGGCGGGCTCTATCCCTACAGCTACGCGGAGCTGTTCCCGGAGGCGGCGAAGGCCGAGTACCGGGTCGCGACTTCGATATTCGTGCCCGACCCGTCCGTGCCCGGGCTGGTCCTGCCGGTTATCGCCGAACTCGAGAAGGCGGCCACAGCCACGACTTACTGGGGTCCGGCGACCCGCGAACCGGTGGCGACGC
Source organism: Caldifarciminota bacterium (assembly GCA_011049385.1). Taxonomy (GTDB): domain Bacteria; phylum Hydrothermota; class Tepidihabitantia; order Tepidihabitantales; family Tepidihabitantaceae; genus DSBX01. Next base: position 7,994 of record DSBX01000020.1, read on the forward strand.
CGCTGAGCGGGGCGCGGGACTTCGGCTCGGTACTGGAGCTCTTCGGCCGGGCCGAGGAGAAGGAATTGCCGGTCCCGGCTGTACACAAGGCCGGGACGGTCGTCGAGATGGCGAAGAAGGCGGGGGGCCTCGCCGCGCCGCCAGGAGATGGTTTTCTGCTGGTGGGTGAGAAGAAGGCGGTCGGCCTGCGCGGGTTCTACGACGCCGAGGAGCGGGTGTCGGTCAGCCCGGCCGATGCGGCACGGCTCGAACTTGACGCGGATTCCGTTGTCCGCGTTACCAGCCCGACCGCGACCCGCAAGTTCGCGGTGACGGTGACGGAGCAGGTTCCGGACGGGGTAGTGCTGGTCGGCATCAACGTCCACGAGAACCGAGTGCTGTTCCCGCTGGTGACGGACGAGGTGGCGGGAGCCGTGACCGTCGCGCCGGTGAGCGTCACGGTCGAGAAGCTGACGGAAGCGGTCCAGCCGCCGGCCGAGCACGTGCCCGACCGGCGGGGCGCGGCCTACCCGGTGAATTAGCATGGCGAAACGACTGGTCCTGAGAATTGACTACTGCGTCGGTTGCCGGTCCTGCGAGGCGGCCTGCCGGAGCCGGTTCAAGAGCGAGGCGCGCGTGCGCTACGCCGAAGTGACCGCTCAGGCTTACTTCCCGCTTTCCTGCCGGCACTGCGCCGAGCCGTTGTGTGTGGCGGCCTGTCCGTTCGACGTTATCCGCAAGGACCCGGAGACCGGCGTGGTTTCCCGTTCGAGCTTCCACTGCGTCGGTTGCCGCTCCTGCGTGCTCGCCTGCCCGTTCGGGGTGATGGATACCTATCTCCTGCGCAGTACCTCCCAGAAGTGCAGTCTCTGTCAGGACCGCGAGGCAGGGCCGCGCTGCGCGACGACCTGCCCGACCGGTGCGCTCCAGTATGTCGAGGAGAGCGAACTGGCCGAGAAGAAGACCGGGGTCGGTATTGTGGCGCGCTCGCCGCACTGGAGGCGGCCGTGATCGGCTGGACCGGTTGGCGGCTGGCTTTCAGCCTGCTCATCTTCCCCGGTTTCCTGTTCACGGTGCTGGTCGGGTTCGTGTTGAGCTGGGTGGACCGGCTGGTGACCGCCCGGGTCCAGTTCCGCAAGGGGCCGCCGTTCATCCAGCCCTTCGCCGATTTCTTCAAGCTGATGCTGAAGCAGACAATCGTGCCCGAGGGCGCGAGTGCGCTTGTCTTCCTGTTCGCGCCGATGCTGGGCGTCATCGCGATGACGGTGGCGACGGTGATACTCTGGAACGCCAGCTTCGGCGGGAGCGGCTTCGTCGGCGACGTGCTGGTGCTGGTCTACCTGTTCGCCCTGCCGCCGCTCGGACTCATCATTGGCGCTTCGGCGAGCCGCAACCCGCTGGCCGCGGTCGGTGCCTCGCGGGAGATGACGCTTTACTTCGGATACGAGTTCCCGTTCCTGCTCGCCCTGCTGGTGCCGATAATCAAGTCGGGCGGTCAGGTCCAGCTTGAGGCACTGGTGGCGGCCCAGGCCGGGGCGCCTTTCCTCGGTTCGGTTTCCGGCGTCATCGCGGCGATCATCGTCCTGCTCGTCACCCAGGCCAAGCTCGGGCTGGTGCCGTTCGACACCGCCGAGGCGGAGCAGGAGATAATGACCGGCGTCTACACCGAGTATTCGGGTGTCGCGCTGGCGATGTTCAAGCTGACCCGGGCGATGATGATGGTGGTGATGCCGCTGTTCCTCGTCACCGTGCTCTGGGGCGGTTTCGCGAGCTGGTGGGCGATACTGAAGTTCCTCGCCATCATCGTGCTGGTCGTGCTGATAAGGAATACCAACCCGAGACTGCGCGTGGACCAGGCGCTCCGGTTCTTCTGGTTCGGGCTCGGCGGGCTGGGCATCGTCGCGGTGATACTGGCTTTGGCGGGAATCTAGGATTATGAGCAAGCTTGGACTCTGGGGCCTGAAGAAGTCGCCGTGGGTGTATCACCTGGCGGCAGCGCCCTGCAATAACTGCGATATCGAAATCCTGGAGTTGCTGACCCCGCGGTTCGACGTCGAGCGTTTCGGGGTCGTGCTGGTCGGTTCGCCCCGGCATGCCGATGCGTTGCTGGTTACCGGCGTCATCAACCGCAAGAGTCTGCCGCGCGTGCTCGAGGTGTACGAGCAGGCGGCGAAGCCCTGCCTCGTCATCTGCATCGGGACCTGCACCGGCGACAAGCATATCTTCCGGAACTCCTACAACGCGGTCGGTCCCTACGACAAGCACCTGCCGGTTCACGCCTTCATCCCGGGCTGTCCGCCCCGGCCCGAGGCGATGCTGTTGGGCGTGGTGAAAGCGTTGGGCAAGCTATGAGAGAAGCCGAAGCGAAACTGCGCGAGCGGTTCCCGGACGCCGGGTACTACCGGCACAACGAGAACCGGCTCTACATCACGGTGCCCCGCGAGCGGGTGACCGAGGCCTGCCGGTTCCTGCACCTGGAGCGGGCGATGCGGCTGGCAATCTGCACCGGCATAGATACCCGGGCCGGGTACGAGATGCTGTACCATTTCTCGGACGATGCCAACGGCGGACTCTACACGCTCAAGGTCATCGCGCCCAAGGACGACCCGCGCATCGAGTCCCAGGCGAGCTGGTTTCCTTCCACCGACTGGATCGAGCGCGAGATGACCGAACTGATGGGTATCGAGTTCCCGGGCCACCCGGATATGCGGCCCTTACTGACCTCGGATACCGACTGGGACCCGGAGGAGAAGCCCCTGCGGCGCGACTACCAACGGAGAGGGGACAAGCATGAGCGCGGCTAACGATAAGCAGCGGCGCATCGTCCCGATCGGGCCGTACCACCCGCTCCAGGAAGAGCCGGAGTTCTTCAAGCTGGTGGTTGAGGGCGAGAAGGTGGTTGACATCGAGATTCACCTCGGCTACAACCATCGCGGCCACGAGTTCATCTCGCCGGAACTGACCTACGACCAGGTGCCGTTCCTGGTCGAGCGCATCTGCGGCATCTGCTCCAACTCCCACCCGCTGGCGGCGGTGATGGCGGTGGAGGACATCTGCAACCTCGAGATACCGGAACGGGCGAAGTACCTGCGGGTCATCGTCCACGAGCTGGAGCGGATTCACTCCCACCTGCTCTGGGTCGGCCTGGCCGGGCATTTCATCGGCTACAACACGGTCTGGATGTGGGCGTGGAAGTACCGCGACGCGGTGCTCGACGTCTTCGAGATGCTGGTCGGCAACCGCAACCATTACGCGATGAACAAACCGGGTGGAGTTCGCCACGACCTGAAGCCGGAGATGGTCGGACCGATCGAGGCGGCGATGGCCGAGGTCGAGAAGAAGACCTGGCTGTTGACCAAGGCGGTGCTGGACGACCCGGTAATCCACGCGCGGCTTGAGGGTGTCGGCATCCTGACCCATGAGCAGTCGCTGGCGTACTCCTGTCTCGGGCCGACGTCGCGGGCGTCCGGCGTACCCGGCGATGTCCGGAAGGACGAACCGCACGCCGCTTATCCGTACCTGGACTGGAACGTCATTACCTTCCCGGAAGGCGACGTGTTCGCCAAGGCCAAGGTCCGCCTGCTTGAGATCATCGAATCGGTGAAGATGGTACGGCAGTGCCTGAAGCAGATACCGGACGGGCCGATTGAGGCGCGCGTCGAGGAAGTGCCGCCGGGTGAGGGTTGCGGTCGGACCGAAGCCCCGCGCGGCGAGGTTTTCCACTACATGCGCTCGGACGGCACCAACCGGCCGCTCCGGCACAAGGTGCGGGCGCCGAGCTATATGAACATCGCCTCGAACAAGGTCGCCTGCGTCGGCGGCACGATTGCCGACGCGGCCATCACGCTGGCCGCGGTTGACCCGTGCTACTGCTGTACCGAGCGGATGGCGGCCTTCGAGAACGGACAGCAGCGCTACTCCTGGAACGAACTTCTGCGCCTTTCCTGGGAGAAGACCGAAAGCATCCGGCGGGGGATGAAGAAATGAGCGGCCTGCTCGGCGCGGCGATACTGGTGCCGTTCGTGACCGGGTTCCTCCTGCTGGTCCTGCGCCGCCTGCCGCGCGGCCTGCGCAACGCGGTCTCGGTGCTGGCCAGCGCGGCGACGCTGGCGCTGGTGGTGATGCTCTGGTCCCGGGCCGGCACCGGCAGCCACGGGCTGTGGCTGATGGGTATCCTGCGGGTCCTGCCCTCGCCGCTGATGGTCGTGGACGGTATCGGGCTACTGCTGGCCACGGTCTTCGCCTTCGTCTGGTTGCTGGTGACGCTCTACTCGACCGGCTACCTCAAGGGCTACGACTACCAGGACGACTACTTCGGTTTCCTTCTGATGATGCTGGGCGCGATGGTCGGGCTCTGTTTCGCCCGGAACATGCTGATGATCTACCTGTTCTGGGAACTGGCCGGCATCGCGACCTGGCGGTTGGTGGCCTTCTATCGCTCCGACCGTGAGGTCGCCGCGGCGCGCAAGACCCTGCTCATCACCTTCGCCGGCTCGGTGCTGATGCTGGTCGGGTTCGCGGTCGTGTTCGTCGAGCACCAGACTTTCAGCCCGGACCGGCTGAGCGGGCCGGGTATGAACCCCTGGGCGCTGTTCCTGATTCTTGCCGGCATCGTTACAAAGTCGGCGAGCGTACCGATGTACGTCTGGCTGCCGGACGCGCATACCTCGGCGCCGTCACCGATGAGCGCGGTGCTGTCCGGCATCGTCGCCAAGATCGGGCTCATCGCCTACATCCGGATCTTCATCCAGAGTCCGCTTGCTCCCCCCGAGTCGTGGCCGCTGATTGTCGGAGGTATTGGGGTGGCCGGTTCTCTGCTCGCGGCCGGCGGTGCGCTCTACGCCCGGGACTACAAGCGGGTGCTGGCCTATTCGACGGTGAGCCAGCTCGGCTACATCTTCATCGGCTTCGCTTTCGCCGCGACTTTCGGGCTCCATGCGGGCATCATCTACCTCGTCGCTCACTGCCTGGCCAAGGCCGGGCTGTTCCTGGCGATGGGCGTGGTCGAGAAGACCACCGGCCGGCGCGACCTCACCGAGTTGGGCGGGCTGGCTCGGACGATGCCGGTGACCGCGGCCGCGACCGCGGTGATGATGCTCTCCATCATCGGACTGCCGCCGTTGCTCGGATTCTGGGGCAAGTTCTACGTTATCCTGGCCGCGGTGCGCGGCGAGGCGCTGGTCATCGCGATTGCGGCGCTGGTTGCGGCGGTGATGACCGCGCTCTATATGGTCCGGCTCTATCGGATGTTCACCGGTGAACCGAGAGAAGGCGTTGCCGGACGCGAGGTCGGACTGCTGAGCTCGGTGGTCGCGGTTCTGGCGCTGGCGACCCTGGCGCTCGGGGTGGCCTATCCCTGGCTGAGCGGGTACTTAGACGCGGCGCTGGCCGCAACCGGGATGTGAGGACAAGATGAACCTGTTCATACTGGTAATTCTCGTCCCGGCGCTGGCCGGTCTGGTCGGCTGGGTCATCTCCCGCCTCCGAAACGAGTTGAGCTTCATCGGCGCCATACTGACGCTCTACTTCGCTACTCGGCTGTTCATCAACGCGCTCGGTGGCGAGTTGAGCTACCGGCTGTTCGAAGTGTCGGGCCAGTGGGTCTGGTTCCGGCTCGACCAACTCTCGAGTTTCATCCTGCTCTTCGTCGCGATCTTCGGCGTGTTGGTGATGCTCTTCTCGTTCCGGTACATGCGCAACTGGACGCGTAACCGGAGCTACTACCTTTACGTGATGTTGTTGCTGGCCGGGGCGAACGGCGTACTGCTGGCCGGCAACCTGCTGACCCTGCTTTTCTTCTGGGGCGGTCTGCTGGTCGTGACCTACGGCACCCTGCTCGTCGGCCGGCCCGGGGCCGAGGAAGCGGCGGGCAAGGCGCTGGTCGTGGTCGGTCTGAGCGACTTCGCGATGCTGCTGGGTATCGTGATGCTGCTTGTCGCTACCGGAGGCACCGATCTGGTGCCGGCCGGGCCGCTGTCCCTGAGTGGCGGAGCGATGGTGGCATCCTACCTGCTGATTGCGGCCGGCGCGCTGGCCAAGGCCGGTTCGATGCCGTTCCACGGCTGGATACCGCAGGCGGCGAAGACCTCTCCCGCGACGGTTATGGCGCTCATCCCGGCGTCAATCGACAAACTGCTGGGCATTTACCTGCTGATGAGAGTTTCATTCTCGCTATTCGATATCCCCGGCAACATGGCAATCAGGAATGTGCTGATGACGGTCGGCGCGGTGACGGTTGTCGGCGCGGTGATGATGGCGCTGGTGCAGAAGCGGATGATGCGGCTGCTCTCGTTCCACGCCGTGTCGCAGGTCGGGTACATGGTGCTCGGCATCGGCACCGGGATGCCCATCGGTGTTGCCGGTGCGTTGTTCCACATGCTCAACAACGTGCTCTACAAGACCGGGCTGTTTCTGTCCGCGGGCACGGTCGAGTTCTGGACCCACGACGACCGGCTGGACCGGCTCGGCGGACTGGCCCGGCAGATGCCGCTGACTTTCTTCTCATTCCTCATCTGTGCGATGTCGATCGCCGGCATCCCGCCGCTCAACGGCTTCTTCTCGAAGTGGATGATCTACCAGGGCATCATCGAAGTCGGCGGGCAGGGCAACAGGCTCTACCCGCTGTTCCTGGTCGCGGCGATGTTCGGCAGTGTGCTTACACTGGCCTCATTCCTGAAGCTGCTGCACGCGGTGTTCCTCGGCCAGCGGCCCCGCGAGCTCATTCGCGTCCGCGAGGGCAGTTTCACGATGTGGCTGCCGACGGTGCTCATTGCCTTGACCTGCATCGCGTTCGGTGTGTTCGCCTTCGGCCTGCCGCTGTCCCGGTTCATCCTGCCGGCACTGCCCGGGCGGATGGCGGCCATCCTGGGCCAGCCGGGAAGCTGGCTGGGCGTGTGGCGACCGGAGCTGGCGACGGTGCTGATGATAATCGCTTTGGGCGTCGGTGCCCTGCTCTACCTGCTCGGCACCGCGCGGAAGCCGGTCCGGGGCAGGACCTTCGTCGGGGGCGAGAGGATTGCCGATGAGGAGGAGAGCCGGGTCCCGGGCACCGCGTTCTATTCCTCGGTCAAGGAGTTGCCGCTCATCGGCGAAGGACTGCGTTTCGGCGAGGGTGGGGCGCTGGATCTCCACAACTGGCTCAAGGGCCTGCTCGGCGGCCTGGGCGAGGCCTTGCGCAGTGCCTTCGACCAGACGCTGGACCGGGCGTTCGCCCTCGTCGGCCGGTTTGTCCTCGCGGTCGGCGCGGGCGCGTCGAAGCTGATGACCGGGCAGTTGCCGCTCTACGTTTCATGGATGTTTCTGGGCGCGGCCCTGCTCTACCTGGTGTTGTTGTTGAGGTAGCGAGATGATAGAGCTATATGTAGTCCTGTTCGGGATGCTGGCCGCGGCGGTGCTCGCCATCGAGGTCAAGGACCTGCTGGCCGCGGCGGTGGCGATGGGTATGGTCGGGTTCAGCGTCGCGATCGTGTTCATCCTCGTTCACGCCCCTGACCTTGCGATCGTCCAGATTGTCGTCGAGATTCTCGCGGTCGTGCTCTTCGCCGCGGTCATCCTGCGGACGACCCACGTTGACAGCACGGTCCAGCTCCGCATCACCCCGCGGATGATCTTCCCGGCGGTAATGTACGGCGGGTTCGTGGTGATGTTCCTGGTCCTGCTGGCGCACGTTCTGCCCGAGTTGCCCCGGTTCGGTGAGCCGCTGATGCGGGTGGCCGGCGACTATATCGCCATCGGGCTCAGAGAAACCGGGGCCGCCAACCTGGTCGCCGCGGTGATTCTCGACTTCCGGGCCTGGGACACACTGGGCGAGGTGGTGGTGCTGTTCACCGCGGTCGTCGGCGTGTTAACGGTAGTCCGCCAGGTCGGGTACAGGTCCAAGCCGGGAGGAGGTGGACAGTGA
>DSBX01000013.1 GCA_011049385.1 Caldifarciminota bacterium
CGGACCGCGAATGCGACGTCCTCATCATCGGCGGCGGCGGAGCCGGAGTCGCGGCCGCGCTGGTCGCGCAGGCCGAGGGCGCGGACGTTCTCCTCGTCACCAAGCTCCGGGTCGGCGACGCCAACACCCGCATGGCCCAGGGTGGCATCCAGGCCGCGGACAAGCCCAACGACTCGCCCGCCCGGCACTACCTCGATGTGCTCGGCGGCGGACACTTCAAGAACATCCCCGAGCTGGCCCGGGCGCTGGTGATGGACGCACCCGGCGTCATCGCCTGGCTCGAAGAACTCGGCGTGATGTTCGACAAGGAACCGGACGGCACGATGGTCACGATCCACGGCGGCGGCACCCAGCGCAAGCGGATGCACGCCGCGCGTGACTACACCGGCGCGGAAATCATGCGCGTCCTGCGCGACGAGCTTCTCAACCGCGCCGTGCCGACCATCGAATTCGCGGCCGCGGTCGAACTGCTCACCGACGACAAGGACGCGGCCGCGGGCGCGGTCATCGTCAACCTCGAAACCGGGCACCGCCGGGTCGTCCGGGCCAAGACCACGATTCTCGCCACCGGCGGCTGCGGCCGGCTCCACATCCAGGGCTTTCCCTGCACCAACCACTACGGCGCAACCGCGGACGGGCTCGTCCTCGCCTACCGGGCGGGCGCGAAGCTTGCCTTCATGGACACCATCCAGTACCACCCGACCGGCGTCGCCTACCCGGAACAGATTCTCGGTCTGCTCATCACCGAGAAGGTGCGCGGGCTCGGCGCCCAGCTCGTCAACAGCGAGGGCAACCGGTTCATCTACGAACTCGAAAGCCGCGACATCACCGCCTCGGCCATCATCAAGGAATGCCGCGCCGGCCGGGGCATCTCGACGCCGACCGAGATGGTCGGGGTCTGGCTCGACTCGCCGCTCATCGAGACCATCAAGGGCGAAGGTGCGGTCCGCGCCGGCCTGCCCGCGATGTTCCACCAGTTCGAGCGCTACGGCATCGAGATGGACAAGGTGCCGGTGCTGACCTACCCGACCCAGCACTACCAGAACGGCGGCATCCTCATTGACGACGCGGGTGCAACCGGGGTCAAGCACCTCTTCGCCGCGGGCGAGAACGTCGGCGGCATCCACGGCCGCAACCGGCTGATGGGCAACTCCCTGCTCGACATCCTCGTCTACGGCCGCCGGGCCGGCAAGGCCGCGGCCGACGCGGCGAAGACGATGAAGGCCGCGCCGAAGCCCGGGCTCAAGCACGTCGCGGCGTTCGAAGAGGAACTCAAAGCGGCGAAGGTTCCGCGCTCACGCCGCTCGCCGATGCTCCTGCCCGACTACCGGCGCAAGGAAATGCAGGGGCGTTACGGCTTCCTCGGGCCGGACCCCGAGTGCGTCCTGCCGGACAAGTAGCGCCCGGGCTCAGTCCGTCCGCTTGATCGGCACGTCCGGGGCGCGCACCAGCCAGGTCTGCTTTCCACGCGCGAGCCGGACGACGACGTCAACTTCGATACCCGGCCCCCACTTCGGCCCGTCCGCGGCGTGAACGGTGTGCCCCTCGGTCTGGATGACCGGCGCCCAGCGCTCCTCGCCCTTCACCACCCAGAGCCGGTCCACCGTCAGGTCGTCGGGCAGGGACAGGCCGTCCCCGGCGACGACGCGGGCCACCGCCATCATCGGCTGGCCCTCGGGCGGGGCGACCGGCTGAAAATCGCGCCACAGGTCGGCCTCGACGCGAAAGGTTCGACCGTCCACCTCAGCGCTCACCGGCGCGGATGATACGCCGGCGTCGGCATTCTGCCGGCAACTGGACAGGCAGCCGCCGGCCAGCAGGAGCGCGGCGGCGAAGAGGATATCGAATCTCATCATCTCATCGTCCCTTCTTCACTCGGCCCCTCGGTCCCTTTCCTGAGTGTCCCTGCGTTTCAATTCTCGACCTCCCTGCCTCCCGGTCCGAGACCACCCATCTGCGTCCATCTGCGTCCATCGGCGGTTGCTCCCTCCGCTCTCTGCGGAAAGTGAAACGCGCCCATGTCCGCGACGGTGCCGTCCGGGTCCGGCGGCGAGGCCGGGTCCCCGGCGTCAATGCAGGGCGAGCCTGAGGTCAGCGTGTAGTCGCCGCCGACCGCATTGACGAAGAGTGGGTCGGCGTCAATACAGCCGGTGCCGAACCAGGGCTCGCCGGTACCGTCCTGCACGTCCGAGTAGGCGACGACCGGGCTGACCGCGCCCGAACTCGTGAAGCCATTGGGCGTGCCGCGCCAGATGATGTTGTTGGACACCTCGGTCCGGGCCCCGGCCTGGTCGCAGTAGATGCTGATTCCGCCGCCGTCGGCCGCGGCGTTCGCGTCGAGCGTGTTGTGGAAGATGCCCAGCGTCCCGACCGACGTCGCCACGGCAATGCCGCCGACGACGTTGTCGGTGGTGTTGTCGTGGAGCAGGTTCCGGGCCAGCGTCATCGTCCCGGCGTGGTTGTCCTCGAAACGGTTGCCGGTCAGCGTCACCGCGCCGCGCAGGGAACTGGCATTGAGCCCGCCCGCGTCGTCGGCCGACGTGTTGCCGGTGAAGACGCAATCGGTGAAGGTCACCTCGCCGTCGAACGCGACCGCGTGGACGCCGCCGCCCAGCACCCCGGCCCGGCTGTCCCGGAAGGCGCAACTGTCCACCCGCGTGGCCGCGGCGTCGTTCTCGACCTGCAGGGCGCCGCCGTACTGCGCCGAGCGGCCGTTGCGGAACTCGACGTGCCGGATGGTGAAGTCGGACCCGGCGACGGTGCTCTTGAGGCGGAGAAGCTGGGTCCGGTCCTGACCGTCGAGGATGGTCCGGCCGGCCCCGGCGCCGATGATACAGAGCCCGAAGCCCTCATCGGAAGTGTAGGTCAGAGGCTCGGTCAGCAGGTAGGTGCCTGCGGGCAGGCGGATGGTGTCCGCCCGGCCGTTACCGGCGGCCTCATCAAGCAGGTCCTGGATTGCCCGCAGTTCGGGCGGCGGCCCGTTGCGGTTGCACCCCGCGACGAGAACCAGACCGACAACGACGACCGCCACGGCGAAGCGGCATCGGCAGACAGTGAACATCGAGCCTCCTTTTGAGGCGATGCTACAATTCGGCGGGATGCTGTCAAGCGGCCGTGACGGCGGACGGTTGGAGTTGACGTTACCGTCATTCGGCGTATCCTGCCGGGATGGTTCTCGACGTGCCGCGTCCGCAGTTTCTGACGCCCGCTCCGACCGGCCGCTAGAGCTCGCGCCAGTTGAAGGAGTTGAGCAACAAACGGTCAATGTGGTGCGCGAGAAAGGCGCGGACCAGTCCCAGCCGTTCCGCGCTAGCGGCATCGTCCGCACCGGCGGACCCGCCGGCAAGCCCGGCGGCGGGCGAGTAGAGCAGGTCCGCGAGCCCGGTCAACTGTTCGACCGACACCACCGGCGCGTCCGGCGCGGTTCCGCAGTCCGGACAGATTGCGCCGCCGCGACGGACGTCGAAACGCCACCGGGCCGGGTTCGAAGCCGCGGGCAACGGGCACCGGCAGACCAAGCAGTTGCGCAGTTCGGGCCGGAAGCCGAGGAAACTGGCCGCCTTGAGCAGGAAGGAGGTGACCAGCACCGGCAGGGCGGCGTCGGCGCGTTCGATTTCCCCGAGGTAAGTCAGGGCCAGGCGCCAGAGTTGCTCGTTGGGATCGTGGTCACTGCTCGTCCGAAGCAAAAACTCGCCGACCTGCTCGGCGGCGAGAAAGCGGGCCGGCTCGGCGACGATACCCGGGTGGCTGGATATGAGCGTGGCCTCGGAAACGGGGTAGATGGTCTTCTGCTGGTGCCGGTACCAGGTGATTTCGCTGACCGCGAACGGCTCCAGCGCCGCGCCGAACCGGCTCTTCGGCCGCCGCGCGCCCTTGGCGATGCAAACCAGCCGGCCGTCGGACTTCGTGAAGAAAGTCACCAGCTTGGACGATTCGCGCAGGGGCCGGACGCGCAGGCAGAGCGCGAGGTCGCGGACTATCCGCCGCATCGCCGGCTAGTCTTCGCTCCGGATTTCGCCCACCAGCTCTTCGAGAATATCTTCGAGCGTGACGATGCCCCTGACCCGGCCCTCGTCCTCGACCACCGCGATGTGCTCGCCCCGCCTCTGCATCTCGTCGAGCACCTCCATCAGCCGGGCCCGGGCGCTGATGCGGCGGATGGCCCGGACCTCCGGCGCGCCCGGTGCAAGCAGGTCCTTGGCGAAGATGACCCCGGTGATATCGTCAACGCCATCCCGATGTACCGGGATGCGCGAAAAGCCGTAGCGTTCGATGAACGCCAGCAGTGCCTCCCGCGTCGCCCCTCCCGGCACGGTCTTGACCCGGGCGAGCGGAATCGCCGCCTCGGCCAGCGTCAGGCCGGAGAACCGCAACAGCCGTGACGCCAGGCTGGAAATCGGCGGCCCGGAAAGGGCCGGGGGCACCCCCGCGTCCACGGCCGGTCGGGCCAGTTCGCGTTCGCGCTGGCGCAGGGCCGCAAGCAGGTCCTGCCGGGTCAGGTTGAGGCTGGCCCGGGCGCTGGAGAAGGCGGAGAGAGCGGTCGGGCCTGACCGCGCCCCGGCCGGCGCGCCGGCACGCCGGGGCTGGAAGAGCCGGGCAACCGCGGCCAGCAGGGCGCTGGCCGGCGCGAACAGCACCGTTGCTCCGACCAGCGGCCCGGCCACCCGGCGCAACCAGCGATTCGGGTTCGACTGCGCGAGTGCCTTCGGCATATACTCCCCGAGCACCAGTGTCAGCGCCACGAGCAGGACCACCCCGACGGCGGTGAAGGCGGGGCCGAACGTCCGGGCCACGAACTCGGCGACGATGACCGAAGCGAAGACATTGACGAGGTTGTTGCCGACCAGGACGGCAATCATCGTCGCCTCGCGCCGGTCGAGCAGGCGGAGCGCAAGCCCGGCCCCGGACCGACCCCGGTTCGCCCAGTGGGTCAGCCGCACCCAGTTCGCCCGGTAGAGCGCGGTCTCCGAACCGGAGAAGAACCCGGAGAGCAGGATGAGCCCGACCACCGCGAAGAGCTGCATCAGTGCCTGCCGCCCCGGCCCCGGCGCAGGACCGCCCGTTCGAGCTTGTTCTCGCTCACTTCGAGGACCTCGATTTCCAGGCCGGCGAACCGGACCACGTCGCCCTCGACCGGCAGTCGGCCCAACCGGTCCTGCACCAGCCCGGCCAGCCGCTCATGCTCGACTTCGTCGAAGCGCCCCCGAAAGAGCCGGTTGAGCGTGACGATGTCAATCTCGCCCTCCACTTCGTAGGCGTCCACGGCCACCCGCCGCCAGGGCAGTTCCCCGGGCTCGTCGTACTCATCGGCAATCTCGCCGAATATCGCCTCGAGCGCGTCCTCCAGCGTCACCAGGCCCGCGGTCTGCCCGAACTCGTCCACCACCACCGCGATGTGACAGCCCTTCTTGCGCAGTTCATCGAGGAGCGACGCCAGACGCTTGACCTCGGGCACGAAGGGCACCTCACGCATCAATTCGGCAACCGCCCGGTCGGGCGCGGTCACCAGCAACTCCTTGGCATACACCGCGCCGACGACGTGGTCAATGGTGCCGTCGTAGACCGGCAGGCGCGAGCGGCCGTGCTCGCGGCAGGCCGCGACCGCGTCCGCCACCCGGGTCGCCTTCTCCACCCCGACGATGTCAATGCGCGGCGTCATCACCTCGCTCACCGTCCGGTCGCCGAACTCGATGAGGTTCCACAGTATCTCCTCCTCCCGCTCGCTGATCGTGCCCCGCTCGCGGCCGACCCGGACCATCGTGTGCAGTTCGTCCTCGGACAGGTGCTCATCCTCGCGCCGGCGGGGCGCCAGCGCCGTGCCCAGCCGCACCAGCAGGAACGACACCGGCGCGAACAGCACCCGCGTCAGCGATATGAAAGGCGCGGCCAGCCGGGCGAAGCTGACCGGGAAGTGGGTGGCCGCGCTCTTCGGCGTCACCTCGCCGAAGACCAGCAGGAGCCCGGTCATCACGAACCCGGCCGCGCCCAGGTAGAGCGCGGGCGACCGGCCGGTGGCCCGCACCCAGGACATCACCGCCAGCGTGAACAGCGCCGAGGCACCGACATTGACGAGCAGGTTGAAGACCAGTATCGTCCCGAGCAGGCGCGCCGGCTCGCGGAGCAGTCGGTCAATCCGCCGGGCCGCGCGCGGGTGCCGCTCGCGCAGTTCCTCACGCCGGGCCGGGGTCAGTGAAAAAAGCGCGGTCTCCGAACCGGACGACAGCGCCGAGAGCACCAGCAGGCACCCGACCGCGACGAGATAGAACGCAATCACCGGTCACCCCGGGACGCCTGCGCCGGGTCTGCCCGCACCCCGGTAAGCGGGCCGGCACAGACGTGGTTCAAGTCAGCCGGACACGACGGAGGCTCCGCGTCTTCGCGGAGCGCACCTTCACCGCTGTCAGCCATTACCCTCGAGTTTCCGGTCCACCGCCCGCATCTCGCGATGGCTCAGCCCGAGCAGGTGCAGGAGGCCGTGAAGAATGAGGCGTCGGAGCTCGCCGTAGTAACCGGTGCGAAACTCCCGGCCCTGCTCCCGGGCCCGGGCGCGCGCGATGTAGACCTCGCCCAGCGTCCGGCGGCCGGTGTCCGGGTCGGGGTGGCGCATCGGGAAAGAGAGGACGTCCGTCGGCACGTTGCGGTGGCGGTAGCGGCGGTTGAGCGCGGTGATGGTCGCGTCATCGGTGAAGACGACGCAGGCCTGCGCGCCGCGCGCGTGCGGGAACTCCCGCGCCAGCAGGCGGCCCAGTTCGACCGCGACCGCGGCCAGGCGCCGGTCCCGGGTGTTGATGAGGGATATCTCGAAGCCGGTGCGGGGCGTCTTCGAGCCGCCCGCTCCGGCGCAGGCCCGGCCCGGCTTCATCTCAACTTTCCGCTTCATAAGCACGGATGATGCGCGACACCAGCGGCGGCCGGACCACGTCGGTCGCGTCGAAACGACAGATCTCGATGCCCTTGGTGCCGCTCAACCGGCGCTCGGCCTCGACCAGCCCGGACCCGCGCGGGTGCTCGAGGTCAATCTGGGTCACGTCGCCGGTGACGATCGCCCGCGAGTTCCAGCCCAGCCGGGTCAGGAACATCCGCATCTGGGTCGAGGTCGTGTTCTGGGCCTCATCGAGGATGATGTAGGAATCGGAAAGGGTCCGGCCGCGCATGAACGCCAGCGCCGCGACCTCGATCACCTCCTCGTCGAGCAGGCGCCGGGCCCGCTCCAGCGGGAGCATGTCGAACAGCGCGTCGTAGAGCGGCCGCAGATACGGGTCAACCTTGTCCTTGAAAGTACCGGGCAGGTAGCCCAGCGACTCCCCCGCCTCGACCGCGGGCCGGGTCAGCACGATCCGGTTGCACCGGCCGCAGGAAAGCGCCTCGACCGCGGCCGCAACCGCGAGGTAGGTCTTCCCGGTCCCGGCCGGGCCGATCGCGAAAGTGATCTCGCCCCGGCCGATGGCCCGGACGTACTCCTGCTGGTTCGGGGTGCGGGGCACTATCGTCTTGCGCGGGGTCCGGATTGCCGCCGGCCCGGGACCGGCCGGCTTCTCGCCGCAGGCATCGGGCCGTGCGGACAGGACCTCGGCCCGCACCAGCTCCGGCACGACGGTCTCACCGGCGCGGGCGCGCGCGATGAGCCGGCGCAGGGCGGTCTCCAGCCCGGCCCGCTCCTCGGGCGGGCCGGCACAGCGCACCACCCCGGCCCGCACCGCGATCCGACTGCGGAAATGCCGCCCCAGCTCGCGCAGGTTCGCGTCGGCCGGGCCGAGCAGTATCAGCGGGTCAACGTCGTCGAGCGACAGCTCGAACGCGACCGGGTCCGTCGGCGCGGGTGGTGTCGTCTGCTGTTTGCTGGTCATTCGGAGCAGGCCATTGTAGCCCTTCCCCGGCCAAGGGTCAACCCCGGACCACCGCGAACCAAACGCCGCGTAGCGTGAAGTCAGTGACAAGTTACACTGAACATTTGACACTACCCCACCGGGTGTCCCCGAGGCTTTGAACTCGGCCGGCCCGTGTTTGACAACCGGACCGGTGCCAATACCATATATTGATGTTACGAGCGCTGGCCCTGCGGGCCAAACGGTCCCGGCCCGGCCGTCATTGCCGGTTGAGCGCCTTCTTTGCGGCGCTGGTCGTGCTGGCCGCGCCGGCGCCGGCCGGGGACGCGGTCCGGCTCGCCGAGCCGGTGGTGAACCCGGCGAGCTTCGCCCTGCTCGCCAACAGCCGTTTCTCGGTGCCTTCCGGCTTCCGGCCCGACCTGCCCGGGCAGGTGATGGCCAACGTCGTCTGGGCGATGAACCGGGCGCCGATGCTCGGTACCGAGCGTGAATTCTACGTCGCCACCGAAGCCAACCTCTACCGCTACGACCCGGCCGCGGGCACGCTCGTCCTGCACCGGCCCGGGGACCTGCGCTACAACTCCGGCTCCGCCTTCGAGGTCGGGATCGTGGCCGGGCTGGACGAAGACGCCGGGAGCGCGGTCCAGGCCGGCCTGCTGGCCGTGACCGCTTTCCGGGAGGAGCACGGCGCCTCCGGCTGTCCGATGCGCTGGGCGACCGACCACGCCAACGAGACCTGGCAGACCGATTCTCCGGTCCGGATGGCGCTGGTCTTCGGCCGGGCCGAAACCCGGGCCCTGGACACGACCTTCGCCGCCCGCCGGACCGGTGCGGCCCCGCCGGAGACGGACGAAATCGGGCTGGTCGAACCGCTGACCGCGGGCCGGGACAGCTTCGAAATGGTCCTGATGGGCCTGCGCCAGGACACGCTCTTCGAGGCCTGGGCGCTTTCGCTGGAGACCGTTTCCCAACTGCTCTGGGCCGCGGCCGGCCCGACCCCGCACCGGACCATCGGCGGCCGGCCCGGACTGGTGATTCCGACCGGCTTCTCCGACTACCCCCACACCGCTTCCGTGCACGCGGTCCGCAGTGCCGGGACCGGCCGGTACCACAACCGCCGGGGCGACAGCCTGGCCCGCACCGACCACCGGCTCGAACTCCGCTCCTCGGTTGACCGGCGCGAGGACCTGCGCGCCGCGGTGCCGGTGCCGGCCAGCGCGCCCGACTACTTCGTGGTCGCGGTCGCCGACAGCGCCGACCCGCTCGCCCGCCAGGAAGCGGGCGTCGCCGCCTTCAACCTCTTGACCCAGGCCCGCGCGCTCGGGTTGGCCGGCCGGCTCGTCGGCCCGCTCAGCCGGGCCCAGGCCCGCGCGGTCGCGCGGGCGCTCGACCTGCCCGGCGGTGAGACCCCGCGGCTCGTCTTCGCGGTCGGCGAGGCGGCCAGCGACGTGGTCGAGGCGGCCCCGGAACCGGTCGAGATCGTCCGCGCCCGGGCGGTCCTGCGCCGGGGCGAGGGGGTCCGGGTGGACTACCTCCTGCGCGTGCCCGGCCCGGTGCGGGTCGAGGTCTTCGACATGCTCGGCCGGCCGGTGCACCAACTGCCCGAGACCCGCCGCACCGCCGGCTACCACAGTGTCGAGTGGGACGGCACCGGTCCGGACGGGGTCCGGGTCAAGCCCGGCAGTTACATCATCGGCATCTTCGGCCCGGGCGGCGTCGCCCAGCACAAGCTGTCGGTCCTCTAGTCCCGGCCCTTCTCCCTCCCGCGCTTCGCCGTCCTCTTGCACCCGCGACGCCTTTGCTATAACATTCAGAATGCCTCGTACCCGTGTGGCTACCGCCCGGGACGCGCTTGCGCGCATCGAAGCCGGGGATATCACCCCGGCCTGGCTGCTCATCGGCGACAACTCCCTGCTCGTGGACGAAATCCTCGCCGCGCTCAAGTCCCGGCTGGTTGACCCGGCCTTCGAAGCCTTCGACTACGAATCGTGGCTCGCCGACGACACTTCGCCCGAGGCTTTCGAACAGCACATCCGCCAGGTCGCGATGGGCTCGACCGGCCGGCGGCTGGTGGTGGTCAAGGGCATCACCCGCCCGGGCGCAAAGGGCCCGGCCTGGTCCCAGCGGCTGGGCGCGGCCGGCGTCGAACGCATCCTCGCCACCCTCGCGGCCGCGCCTGCGGAAAACTGCGGGGTGCTGGTCGGCATCGCCAAGCGGGAACTCGACACGATGGTCGGCCGGCACAGGCTGGCCCGGGCGGTGGTGGCGGTCGGCCAGCCCGGCGCGGACGAGCTTGTCACCCTGGCCCGACACTGGGCCCGGGCCGGCGAGCTCGAACTCGCCCCGGAGGCCGCACGCCTGCTCGTCGAAACCGCCGGTATCGACGCGGCCATCGTCCGTTCCGAAGTCACCAAGCTCGCCGCCGCCTTCCCGCCCGGGACCGCGGTCTCGGTCGCGGAAGTTCGGGCCCTGGCCGGGGGCTCGCGTGAGTTCACTCTTGCCGAGTACATCAGCCGGTTCCTCCGGCGCGACGCCGGCGGCGCGCTCGGCGTCCTGCGCCGCCTCGAGACCTGGGGCAACCCGCGCGAGATTGTGCTCGGCATCATCGCCTGGCTCACCAACGCCTTCGTTGACCTTGCCGCCCTGCGCTCGGGCGCGGGCGGACCGAGCTGGCGGGTGCGCGACTGCGCCCGCTGGTGGCCTTCCCTGCCCGAAGTGAACCGGATGCTCCAGTCGCTCTACCGCATCAACCGCGACCTCGTCACCGGCCGGCCCGGCACCTTCGCCCGGCTCGAAACGCTCACCATCTGCACCGCCTGCCGCGGCAACGCCCGCTTCTGTGACATCCAGGCCGGCCCGCGTTCATTCGGCACGCGGACCGGCGGCCCGGGCCGCGCCTTCGACCCGGCGCTCTGCCCGGTGCCCGGCCGCCGGCCATCCCGGAGAAAGAACCAATGACACCAGACAGCCAATCCCGGCCCCGGGGCGCGGAGTCCTTCGCCCCGGCCGCGCCCGCCTACCCGGCCCGTGAACTCGAACAGCGCTGGCAGGACTACTGGCGCGAGCGCGGCACTTTCCGCACCGCGGCCGAACCGAAACGCAAGTACTACGTCCTCGAGATGTTCATCTATCCCTCGGGCGATATGCATATGGGCCACGCCCGGAACTACACCATCGGTGACGTCATCGGCCGCTACCGCAAGATGCAGGGCTACGACGTGCTCCACCCCTTCGGCTGGGACGCCTTCGGCCTGCCCGCCGAGAACGCCGCCATCGAGCACGGCTCCCATCCCGCGAAGTGGACCTTCGAGTCCATTGACCTCTGCAAGCGCAACCTGAACCTGATGGGCATCGGCTACGACTGGGACCGGGAAATCAACACCTGCCTGCCCGAGTACTACCGCTGGGACCAGTGGCTCTTCCTCCGGTTCTACAAGCGCGGCCTCGCCTACCGCAAGGAGGCCCTGCTCAACTGGTGCCCGAAATGCCGCACCGTCCTCGCCAACGAGCAGGTCATTGACGGCCACTGCTACCGCGGCACCTGCAGCGCCGCCATCGAAAAGCGGAAGATGACCCAGTGGTTCTTCCGCATCACCGCCTACGCCGAGGAACTGCTCCGCGACATTGACTCGCTCGACGGCTGGCCCGAAAGCGTCCGGACGATGCAACGGAACTGGCTCGGCCGCTCCGAGGGCATCGAACTCGACTTCACCCTCGACCGCGACGGCCGGAAACTGCCCATCTTCACCACCCGGCCGGACACGCTCTGGGGCGTCACCTTCATGGCCCTCGCCCCGGACGCGCCGCTGGCCGAGGAGCTCCTGCGCGGCGGCGAGCGGGAAGAGGAAGGCCGCGAGTTCATCCGCCGGGTCCTGCTCAAGCCCGAGGTCGAGCGCGTCGCCGAGGGTCGGGACAAGGAAGGCTTCTTCACCGGCCGCCATGCGGTCAACCCGGTCAACGGCGAGAAGGTGCCGGTTTACATCGCCGACTTCGTGCTCGCCTCCTACGGCACCGGGATGATAATGGCGGTGCCCGGCCACGACCAGCGCGACTTCGAGTTCGCCCGCAAGTACGGAATCCCGGTCAAGGTCGTCATCCAGCCCGCGGGGCAAACTCTGCGGCCCGAAGCGCTCGAAGCGGCCTGGACCGAAGACGGCGTGATGACCGATTCCGGCCCGTTCGACGGCACCGTCGCGGGCAAGGGCCCGGAAGGCCGGGCCGGCATCGAACGGGTGAGGGGCTGGGTCGAAGAACAGGGCTTCGGCCGACGCACCGTCAACTACCGGCTCAAGGACTGGCTCATCTCCCGCCAGCGCTACTGGGGCGCGCCCATCCCGATGATTCACTGCCCGGCCTGCGGCGTCGTGCCGGTGCCGGAGGAGCAACTCCCCGTCGTCCTGCCCTCCAACGTCAGGGACTTCAAGCCCGCCGGCACCTCGGTCCTCGCCTCGGTCAAAGAGTTCCACGAGACGACCTGCCCGGCCTGCGGCGGCCCGGCCCACCGCGACCCCGACACGATGGACACCTTCGTCAACTCGTCCTGGTACATGGCCCGCTACACCGACCCGAAGAACGACCGGCTCCCCTTCGGCAGGGAGGCCGCCGACGCCTGGCTGCCGATTGACGAATACATCGGCGGCATCGAGCACGCCACCGGCCACCTCATCTTCTTCCGGTTCTTCACCAAGGTGATGGCCGACCTCGGCCTGCTCTCGCACCGCGAGCCCTGCCGCGTGCTCCACACCCAGGGGATGGTCTCGCTCAACGGCCGGACGATGTCCAGCTCCAAGAACGTCGGGGTCTGGGTCGGCCCGTTCACCGCCGAATACGGCGCGGACGCGGCCCGGCTGGCGGTGCTCTTCGCCGCCCCGCCCGATAAGGGAATGGACTGGACCGACGAACTCGTTACCGGCGTCGTCCGCTTCCTCAACCGTGTCTGGCGGCTGTACGAGGACCGCGGCCCGGCCGCCGGCGGCCCGCCCGACCCGGACCGCTTCACCCCGGCCGAACGCGAGCTCTACATCCGCCTCAACCAGGCCCACCGCAAGGTCATCGCCGACACCGAGGCCTTCCAGTTCAACACCGCCATCGCCGCCCAGATGGAACTCTTGAATCACCTCTACACCTTCGCCGACCGGGAGTCACCGGTCTACCACTGGTGCCTGGACCGGCTCGTCTACTTCCTCGCGCCCTTCGCCCCGCACCTCGCCGAGGAACTGCATCACCGGCTCCGGCCCGAAGCCGGGTCGCTTTTCGACGAACGCTTCCCGGAGCCGGACGCCCGCTTCCTCGAGTTCGACACCGTCACCATCCCGGTCCAGGTCAACGGCAAACTCCGGGGCCGCATCGAGGCACCGCGCGGCAGTGACGGGCAGGCGCTCCGCCAGCTCGCGCTCGCCGACGAGGCGGTCCGCGCCGCGGTCGGCGCCGCCGGGGTCCGGAAGGTAATCGTGGTCAAGGACCGAATGGTCAACGTCGTGACCGGTAAGGAGTCATCGTGAACACGCTGTTTCGGTTACTGCTCGTGGCATTCATCGCGCTGTCCGGGGTGCTGGTGTATGTCGTCGTCCGCCAGAACCGCGCCCGATCCGACTACCTCGTCTCCGAAGTCAGCGCCGACTCGATCATCGCCTACGAAGACCGGGCCGACAGCCTCGAACGGGTCACGGAGATACTGGAAGCCGACCTGCCCTCGCTCCGGCTCCTCGACCAGCCTGCCGCCCGGTTCCGGCTCGACCGCCTGCGCGGCGAAATCGCGGCCCTGCGTACCGCCGTCGAGCGCTACCGCGTCGCCCGCACCCCGACCGAACAGAACCAGGCCTACCGCGAATGCATCCTGCTCTACGGCCGGGCGACCGGCATCTGCGACGCTCTCTTCGTCGAACCCTCGGCGGAAACCGACGAATGACCCCGGCCAACCGGCCCGACCCGCGCTCTTCGGCGTGCATCGGCGGTTACTCCTTCCGCTCCTCCGCAACCACCGGCGGTTCCCGCTCCTGATGGACCGCGTCCTCGTCCTCGACTTCGGCTCGCAGTACAACCAGCTCATCGCCCGCCGGGTCCGCGAGCAGAAGGTCTACTCGGAAATCGTCCGCCACGACATCACCCCCGGGGAAGTCCGCGCCCGGGGCGCGAAGGCGATCATCCTCTCCGGCGGCCCGGCCTCGGCCCGCGCGTCCGGCGCGCCCCTGCCCGACCCCGGCATCCTCGCGCTCGGCCTGCCCGTGCTCGGCATCTGCTACGGGATGCAGGCCCTCGCGCTCCTGCTCGGCGGCCGTCTCGACGGCGGCCGCCACCGCGAATACGGCGACGCCACCCTGCACCTCAAGGCCGCCTCCCCGCTCCTCGCGGGCCTGCCCGAAACCTCGCGTGTCTGGATGAGTCACGGCGACGATGTCTCCGCCCTGCCCCGCGGTTTCAAGACCATCGCCCGCACCCCCGCCATCCGCCGCGCCGCGGTCAGCGACGAACACCGCCGCATCTACGGCGTCCAGTTCCACCCCGAAGTCGCCCACACCGACGAAGGCGGCCGCATCCTCGCCAACTTCCTCTTCCGGGTCGCGGACTGCCGGCCGGACTGGACGATGCGCTCATTCATCCACGACCAGGTCGAAGAAACCCGGCGCCGGGTCGGCGGCGAGCGGGTCATCTGCGCGGTCTCGGGCGGGGTGGACTCGTCGGTGATGGCCGCGCTCCTGCGCCGCGCCATCGGTACCCGGCTCGTCTCGGTCTTCGTGGACAACGGGCTCCTGCGCAAGGGCGAGACGAAGGAAGTCCGCCGCGCGCTCGGCCGCCGGCTCGCGCTCAACGTCGTTGACGCCCGGGAGGAATTCCTCTCCCGCCTGCACGGCGTCGCCGACCCGGAGGAAAAGCGCCGCCGCATCGGCCGGACCTTCATCAAGGTCTTCGAAAGAGCCGCCCTCGGCCGCGGCCCGGTCCGCTTCCTGGCCCAGGGCACGCTTTACCCGGACCTCATCGAATCCCGCTCCGCCCTCGGCGGTCCGTCCGCGACTATAAAGACCCACCACAACGTCGGCGGCCTGCCCCGCCGGATGAAGCTCGAACTCATCGAGCCGCTCCACGAGTTGTTCAAAGACGAAGTCCGGGCGCTCGGCCGCGAACTCGGCCTGCCCGACGCGCTCATCAACCGCCACCCCTTCCCCGGCCCGGGCCTTGCCGTCCGCATCCTCGGCCCGGTCAGCCCGGAGCGCGTCGCCCTGCTCCAGCAGGCGGACCACATCTTCATCGCCGAACTGCGCGACTCCGGGCTCTACGATGAGGTCTGGCAGGCGCTGGCGGTGCTCCTGCCCACCAGGACCGTCGGCGTGATGGGCGACGAGCGCACCTACGAAAACGCGGTCGTGCTCCGCGCGGTCACCTCGACCGATGCGATGACCGCGGACTGGGCCCGGCTCCCCGACGACTTCCTCGCCCGGGTCTCCAACCGCATCATCCGCGAGGTGAAGGGCATCAACCGGGTCGTCTACGACATATCCTCCAAGCCGCCCGCCACCATCGAGTGGGAATAGCGGCCGGCCGAATTTCGGCGGGGCAGTAATACCTTAAGGGATTAGCGGCGCTCCGCCGCCAATCGCCGTAACCGGATGGCCAGGCGGCGCTTAGGCCGCGTCTGAATTTCCCCCCTCCCCTATCC
>DSBX01000226.1 GCA_011049385.1 Caldifarciminota bacterium
GCCGGAGACCATCGCCATCGCCCGGAGCAGGGCGGCGGAGATGTACTCGCGCCGGTCGGCCGGCTCGGGCGTGCCGGTCGGGTAGTAGCCGTCGCGCAGGTACTGGCGCATCAGCGCGATGGTACCGTTCGCGGCCGGGGCCGCCATCGAGGTTCCGGACATCTGGGAATAGGTGTTGGTGCCGGTGTTGCGGGCAGACCAGAGGTTGACACCAGGGGCGACAATGTTGGGTTTGGTGCGGCCGTCCTGGGTCGGGCCGCGCGAGGAGAAGCCGGCAATGGTGTTCGAAGCGGTGCCGCGCCCGGTCGCGCCGATGGTCAGGACGTTCTTGGCAAGGCCCGGATTCCCGATCGTGCGGGGGCTACTGCCTGAGTTACCCGCAGAGATGATGTTGAGGAAGTCCTTGTTGGCCCAGGCGTACGCATCGGTGGAGGCGTCCTGGATGAGGTATGTGCCCTGGCTGTTGCCCCAACCCCAGGAGCCGGAATGCTGGACAATCGGTCGCAGGGAGTCGGGCAGGCCCCGGCCCAGGTAGACCGTGTCCCACAGCGCGGTAAGGTCGGTGCCGATGACGAGACCGCCGCCTGAGGCGGAGACGTCGACGAAGTAGACCCGGGCATCCTTGGCCGCGCCGTCGTAGAAGCTGGTGCCGCCGGTCACCGAATCACAACCCGCGACGGTGCCGTTGACGTGACTGCCGTGGTAGGGATTCTCACCCGGGTCCGCGCCCGCGTAGAGTTTGAACGCGACCACCTTGCGGTGCCCCGGCCAGATGCCGGGTGGGGTAATCGGCAGGTCCGGGTCGCGGAACATATCGTGGCCGGTGTTGAGGCCGGAGTCGGTCGTGGACAGGATGAGCCCGCGGCCGCGGACTCCCTGGCGCCAGACATTGCGGGCTAGCGTGGAAGTGTCCGGAGGCGCGCTGGAACGCCAACCGGTCTGGGTCACCCACTGGACGCTGTTGTTGCAGAACTCGGGCTCGGTCCACTCCTGGACCCAGATGATGTCATCGAGCGCGGCCAGTTGGCCGAGCCGCTCGGCGTCGAGGAAGAAGCGCACGACCGTGCCGAACCCGCTGTGGGTGACCTGCTTGACGTCCCCGGCCAGTTCGGCGATGCGGCCGAGGACGGCCTCCTCGTCGCCGAACGGGGTGAGGAGCAGGTCGAGTTCGAGCCGGCCCCGGGCGTGGAGCAGGTGCTCCTGCAGTTTGTAGCCGGGGTGGAAAGGCCCGACCCAGCCGACGAACGGCAGGGCCGCCACCCGCTCGCGTTGCTCGGCGTCGAGCACCGCCATCGTCGCGTACGGCGCGAGGTAGCCGAAAGCCCGGATGCCTTCACGCTCCAGCCCGCGGCGCCGGTCGCGCTCGAGCGGGCCGGTGAACTGGATGAGCGACAGTTGCGGCCCGGGCGCGGCCGCGTCCGCCCTGAACCCGGCCGGCACATTGTCCGCGCCGGTACGGGTGTCAACCCGCAATCCGTTGGAGAAGGAAATGGAAACGGCCGGCTCGCTCTCGGGCTGGAACCGCAGGGCGCGGCCCATCGAGTAGCGTTCCGATGCACGCTCGTTCATCGGTGACGCGCCAAGCAACCCGACAGCAGTCAGCAGGCAAAGAGCAAGAAACAAGGTTCCCCGGTGCAGGGAACCCCTCGAGTTATGCTCGGACATTGTGCGCCTCCTGGGCTGGGGGACCATCCAGCTCCGCTATCGTAGCAATGCTAACCAATCGGGCCGACCTGTCAACTGCCCGGGGAAGCCGTGCGCTTTGCGCTGGTGCGGGGTTGAACGAGCCCGGCGCCGGTCCCGGTCGAGCCGGCTTCATCGGCAACGTTGACCGTATCGGCCGCGGCCGGAAGGTTCAAACCACAGAGACAAGGCGCGGACGAGGCGAGAGTCAGCACGGACGCGGAGCGGTAATTGAACCGCCAAGGGCGTCGGGGATTCTTAACGGTCAGGGCAAGGACCGGAGAAGGATTTCTCCACTCGCCCTTCGGGCTCGGTCGAAAAGAAGGGAGGGGACGGTCCGCAAGCGTCTGGCATTGGCGAGCGATTCCGGTATAATGCCAAGATGTCAGTTGCATCCGGGGCCGGGCGCGGCGCGTGTGGTCCGGTCTTTCCGTTTGCGGCGGCGGCGGTCTTGTTGCTCGCCGGTTGCGGGGTGAGCGGTGAGGCCGGCAGGCCGGAGGGTGCGCTGGTCTATCCGCGCGTGCTGTTTCTGACGACCGGGTCCGATGGCGCGGGGATGTTGCCCTCCGGGGCGAACATCTGCCTCGAGACATTCAACACCCTGGGCGCTTTCGCCGGGATTGCGGACAAGTCGGTCCTGCTCGACCGCGGCCGGCTCGATTCGACGCGCATCATAGTGGCGCCGACGGTCGCCGGCTACCACGACGCCGACCGGGTCTTCTCGCTCTCGTTCCTGGACAGCGCGAGTATGGTGAATCTCGCCGAGTGGGTGCGGGCGGGCGGAATCCTCGTTGCCGGGGAGAATATCGGCCGGAACGCGCTCGACGGCGAGGACCGGGTGGCATCAGGCAACCTGCTTGAGGAGCGAGAATGGCCGCTCGCGCCGGTGTTCGGTTACGCGATGCGGGAAGCCAATGTGGCCGGCTTCCGGCTGATGAAAGAACCGGGCGCGGCGCTGCTCGAGGACTACCCGGACAGCCTGTCCCGGCCGTTTGAGGAAGCCTGGCTACTGGTGCCGGTGGATTCGACCCGGGGCGAGGGTTTCCAGGTTCTTGCCAACTGGACCGACGGCCGGACGGTCCTGCCCGGAGTAACGGCCAATGCTTTCGGCCGGGGCTGGGGCATCCTGGCGCCATATTTCATGTTGCTCCAGCCGACGATTGACGGGGGCGCAGGCGACATTCCGGCGATAGCCTCGTTCTATCGCCGGGTGTTCGCGCTGGCGCTGGGCGCTGGGCCGGAGGTCTGCATAAATCCGTGGCCGGGTGCGTACCGGAGCGCACTTGCGGTCAGCCTGAACGAAGGCGGAGATTTGCTCCCGGACGGCACCGGCCTGCAGAGGATGCTGGCCGACCTGTTCACCGGGTCGGGATTGCAGGAGGTGGATGTGTTCGTCACCGGCCGGGTGCCGGTCGCGACGCTGGATTACCTGCGGGCAGAGCCGCGGGTGCGCCTGGCCAGCCTGAGCTTCAGCCACCCGCATTTTCGTGACCTGGACCACTGCCGCACGGTCTGGGAGCTGGCCCGGCTGGAGGATTTCCTGCGCGTGTCGGTGCGGGGCTTCCGCTTCCCGTACAGCGAACGCACCGCGGCCGGGGTGTTCCTGCTCGACCGGCGGGGCTACCGGTACGATTCTTCGATATTCATCGACCACGCGGCCGGTTTCGTGGGCGCGCTGTTTCCCTACAACCTGCCGGTCTGGGTACGGGGCCAGTACTGCCTGGTTTCGGATGTGCTCGAACTTTCGCCTGCGCTCGACGACCGGGAATTCTACGGCCCGGCCGCGAGCGCGGCGGGATATGATGAGCCGGGGCAGGCGCGGGATGCCCGGCGAATGGCGGCCCGGCTGGAATCGGTCTGGCACGATCTGGTCCGGGACCGGCGCGGGATGTTGGTCCTGAGCCTGCATTCCGCTTTCAGCGGCCATTCCGAATTGACTTTGGCACCGGTAACCGGCTTTCTCGCCGAGGCGGCGGCCCAGGGTGATGCCTGGCTGACCAGCCTTGAGCGGATCGCGGACTGGTGGGACACCAGACAGCGTGTTGATATCCGGGTCAGTTCCAGCCCGGACCGGACCGTTCTGTTTTTCACTAATCGTAACCGGGAACCGGTGAACGGGCTGACCGTGCGCCTGGGAGAGCCGGGCCTGTGTGTGCGCGCGCGAGGGGTGAAACTGACCCGGGTCGAGCGGACCGAGGAGGACGGGGAATTCGTCTACCTGAGTTTTGACCTCGCGACGACCGCGGAACTGGAGGTGTACCGATGACAGGCCTTATCCGTGCGCGGCGGCCCTTCGCTGTGCTTGTCCTGCTGATTATCGCCGGTTGCGCCGACCTGACCTACGACGCCACGCCGCCGACCGTTGTGGTCGTGTACCCGGTGGCGTGGACAACGTTTGGTCGGGACACGACCGACATCCGGGCGGACGCCTATGACAACCACAAACTCGACCGGGTCGTATTCTATGTCAACGGTGAGAGCCTGGCCGAGGTCCGAACCGAGCCGTACCACACCCGGTGGTACCCGGATACGACCGGCGGACATTCGATTCATTGTGTGGCGTACGATGCGGCCGGCAACAAGACCCATACCGGTCCGACGTTTGTTACGGTCGTCGACCCGGCCGAGCCGCCGGACCTTGAGCCGCCGGGCGTTGCCCTGGTCCGGCCCGCGGCCTGGTCCGTGGTCAGCGACACGGTCCGGGTGGAAGCGATCGCCTGGGACAACCGGGGGGTGGCAAAGCTGGCCTTTTTCCTCGATGGCGACACTCTGGCCCTGCTACCGGGCCCGCCCTGGGTTCATTTCTGGGACAGTCGGGAAGCCGATGACGGCTACCACACGCTTTACGCCGCGGCGGTGGACACCAACGGGAACCGGGGCTATTCCTTCGTCATCACGGTCGATGTCCGGAACGTCCCTTAGAGGCCGGCCAGACGGCGTTTGATGTTGCTCTGGGTCGCGGTCGACCTGCTCGCGATCTATTTCGGGCTGGACGTGCTCATCAACCTGTTGTTCCTGGTCATCTTCCTCTGGGTATTTCGCCGCTCCCGGTCCGAGCCGGTGCCGACCGTCGTGCCGGGCGGCGACCCGGGTATCGCGGTCCTGGTCCCGGCCTTTGACGAGGCCGCGACCGTGGTTGAAAGCGTGCGCTCGTTGCTCGCGCTGGACTACCCGCGGTTCGAGGTAATCGTCATCAACGACGGCTCCCGGGACTCGACGCTGGCGAAGCTCCGGCAGGCATTCGAACTCCGGACCGAGGCGACCGAATACTTTGACCTGCTCGGCACCGCGCCGGTGCGGGCGGTGTTCCGCTCCGCAAGCGACCGGCGTCTGCGGGTGGTGGATAAGCCCAATTCGGGCAAGGCCGATTCACTTAACGTGGGCCTGGCCCTGACCGCGATGCCGCTGGTGGTGACGATTGATTCGGACTCTCTGCTCGCGTCGTCCGCCTTGAGCCGCCTGGCCGGGCTGTTCCGGGGCCGGAACGCCGCGGCCGCGGGCGGCCTGATTACCGCGGCCAACGGCGCACGTGTGAAAGACGGCCAGGTTACCGCCGCGCAGTTACCGCGCCGGGCGCTGCTGATGTTCCAGCTCATCGAGTACCTCGTTTCCTACACCGTCGGCCGCATCGCGCTTTCCGCGGCCGGCTCGCTGATGGTGCTTTCCGGCGCTTTCACGATGTTCGACCGGGAACTCCTGCTCGCCTGCGGCGGTTTCCTGACCCGGCGGAACCGTCACCAGTACATCCGGCGCATCAGCCGGGGCCGGCCCGCCGGTACGGTGTGCGAAGATATGGAGGTCATCGTGCGCCTGCACCGGTACCTGAAGGAAAACCGGTTGCGCCGGCCGATAGTGTTCGACCCCTGGCCGGTGGCCTGGACCGAGGTCCCGGCCCGGCTCGGACAACTGGCCCGACAGCGCAATCGCTGGCAACGCGGGTTGCTCGAGTCGCTCTTCTTTCACCGGGCAATGTGGTTTGAGCCCGGGTATGGTGCCGCCGGCCTGCTCGGGATGGCCTACCAGGTCGTGTTCGTCGCGTTCGCGCCGGTGATGCAGCTTCTCGGGCTCGGGTTGCTGGTGTGGCTTGCGGCCGCGGGCGAAGTCAGCCCCTGGTGGCTGGCCGGCGTGCTGGTCGCCGCGGTGCTGGCCGGCGGCGTCATCACCGCCCTGGTCACGACCGCGGTCGAACGCCGGTTCGCGCGCAGTTCGGCGGTGAATGTCGAGGCGATGCGCTACCGGTCGTTCGGCGACTGGTTGCGGCTGGTAGGCTACTCGATGGCCAGCGGACCGGTGTACGGACCGCTGCGGACCGCGTTCCAGCTCTGGGGCATCTGGGATTGGGCTCGGGGGCAGAAATCCTGGTACAAGTTCGAGCGCGGCGGGTTCGGCTCGGAGACGTCTTGATACTGTTGTTCCTGCTCGTCATCCTGGAGCCGATATCGGTGAGCGAGGTCCACGAGTTGGTCGAAGCCGGGCGCGGAGCTGAGGCGCTGCCCCGGATCGAGGCGGCCGTGCGGGCCGCGCCCGACAACCGGCCCTTGCAGAAGGCGTTTGCGCTGGTCCTGCGCAATACCGGCGCGCTGGACTCGGCGATTGCGGTCTATGACCGACTGCTGGCCGCCGACAGCTCGGACGACGATACCCGGCTGGGCAAGGCGCTGGCACTCTCCTGGCAGGGCAGACAGGACGACGCGCTGGCACTCTACGAGGAAATCAACCCGGCCGGCGAGCACTACCCGGAGGCGGTGCTGGGCAAGGGCCGGGTTGCGGGCTGGGCGGGACGCCACCGGGAAGCACTGCGTTACCTGGCCGAGGCCGAGTCGCTGTTGCCGGACAACCGCGAGGTGCCGGCACGCCGGGCTCAGGTACTGGGCTGGTCCGGCGACCACGCCGCCGCGGTCGCGCTGTTCCGCCGGCTGAGCGAACTGGCCCCGGCCAACGCCGATCACCGCTTCGGCCTCGGTCAGAACCTGGAGTGGTCGGGCCGGCCGCTGGCGGCCCGCGACCAGTACCGTCGTGCGCTGGAAATTGCTCCGGGGCGTGAGGATGTCACCGAGGCGTACCAACGGGTTTCCAGAGCCGTGGCGCCGCGGGTGGGTATCGAGTTCCGCACCGCGCGTGATGACGATGGCTGGGTGCGCGGCGCGAGCCGCGAGTATCGCTTCCGGTATGAACAGCGGCTGAGCGACCAACTGGTGCCGAGCGCGGCCCTGTCCTGGTCGGCCAACCGGCGCGGCACGCTGGACCGCGATTACCTGCTGGCGCAGGTCGGTCTCGCGTACCGACCGTGGAGCCGGCTGGGCCTCACCGTCCAGGCCCAGGGCGACGTGCTGGAGTTCGCGTTCAAGTCGGGTACGCTGGCCTGGGAGTTGGAGCAGGCCTGGCTGACCTGGACCGGCGACGCGGGCCGGACCTTGTTCGAACCGACCCAGAACATAGGTGCCTTCTCGGGCTCAACCGGGATCGTGGCGCGCCCGGTGTCCAGATTGCGTCTGGAAGCCCGCGCCGCGCGCCTGCAGGTCATAGATGACGGCAACGTCAAGAATGCGCTGTCCGCGGCCATCGGGTTCGACCTCCTGGCCCGGCCCCGGCTGGCGCTCACATACACCTTCAGCTTCGACGACTTCCGCGACGACTCGCCGCGCTATTACTCGCCGCACGGTCTCATCACGAATACCGTCGGCGCGAGCTTCCGGTGGCACGGCAGTCATACCGGGCTGGCGGTGAATGCGGCCGGAGGGCTCAATGCCGAACAGGAACTGTTGTTGCGGGCGGGCGGTGAGTTCAACAGGCTGCTTTGGGCCGGCATCCGACTCGCGCTCGACGTGAGTTATGAGCAGACCGCGGGTCGGGGCCGGTATACCTACGCCGGTTTGGGTATCGGGGTCAGCCGGTCGTTCTGAGATGCGGGGCAAGTACGTAGTCATCGGCCTGTTGCTGGTCGGGCTGGCTTTTCTCGTGTCCTGGCTGGTCCGGATAGAGCGGGAACGGCGTCGCCCCCTGACGGTTCGGGTGGTCGAACCGGCGCGCGAGCCGGCGGAAATCAACGCCTCGACCGAGCGAATCGAGGCGGCCGCGGCCGCGGCGGAAGTAATGTTCCGCTGTGTCGGGGACCGGTTCGAGCGGCTGGTGGCGTCCCGCGATGCACGCGGCGAGAAGAGCGAAGCCTGGCAGGAATTCTTTGTCATCGGCGCCAACCTCGGGGTTGCCCTGCCCGGGCATTACCCGACCGAGTTCAGCGCCACGCGCGCCGACTATTTCCGCTGGCTCAAACAGATGGGCGACGCGGGCATCAACACGGTCCGGGTCTACACGATACTGCCCCCGGATTTCTACCGGGCGCTGGCCGAGTATAACTTCCGGCACGCCGGGCGGCCGGTTTTCCTGTTGCAGGGTATCTGGGCCGAACTGCCCGAATCCAACGACCTGTTCGACCGGGATTACACCCGCGCGCTCAAACAGGAAATCCGCGACGCGGTCGATGTCGTGTCCGGCCGGGCGGTCCTGCCCGAGCGAACGGGCCACGCGGCGGGCGTCTACCCGGCAGATGTTTCGGCCTTCACGCTCGGTTACCTTTTCGGCCGCGAGTGGGAGCCGGAAGCGCTTATTGTCACCGATACCGCCAACCGGGCGGTGCGCAGTTACGACGGGTTTTTCTTCAACGTGCCGACCGGCAGCCCGACCGAGATCTGGTTGGCCGGGATGCTTGACTACCTGGTCCAGTACGAGGCACTCGCCTGCGGGGTCCAGCGGCCGGTTGCCTTCGTCAACTGGATGCCGCTCGACCCGCTGTTCCATCCCAGCGAGTACGCCCAAAGGTCGGCCACGCGCGAACGGGACGAGGACCTCGTGACCCTGGACCCGCTCGCGGTCCAGACCACGCCCGCCCTGCGGGCCGGCTACTACGCAGCCTACCACGTCTATCCCTACTACCCGGATTTCATCTTCCTCGAGCCGCGCTATCGGGAACACCGCAACGCCCGGGGTGAACCGGACCACTACGCCGGCTACCTGAACGACCTGAAACGGTACCACGCCGGCCTGCCGCTGCTGGTGGCCGAGTTCGGCGTGCCTTCCTCACGCGGCAGTTCCCATCACAGCTGGCTGGGGATGAACCACGGCGGTCACGACGAGGCGGAGCAGGCTCAGATGAACCTGGCGATGCTCGAGGCGATTCATACGGAAGGCTGTGCGGGCGGAATCCTGTTCGCCTGGCTGGACGAGTGGTTCAAGCGTAACTGGCTGGTTGATGAGTTCTCGGTCCCGGCCGACCGGGTACGGCTCTGGCATAATGTCCAGAATCCGGAGCAGTGCTTCGGTATGGTCAAGTTCGGGCGGGAGATGGTAACGGTCGACGGCGACACGAGCGACTGGACCGGCCGGCCCCTGGCGCAGGCGCGCGACCCGGGGTCGGGCATCACCGCTCTCCGGGCCGCGGCCGACGAGGAGTACTGCTACCTGAGGCTTGACCTGGCGCGGGAGCCGGACTGGTCGCGATACGTCATCGGTATCGCCATTGACACCTACGACCCGAAGGCGGGCAACACGCGGCTGGGCCGGTTCGGACTGGACTGCGCCAACGGCACCGAGTTCCTGGTCCTGCTCCGCGACACCAGCGATGCCGAGGTACTGGTTGACAGCGGGTACTCGCTCTACCACGACCCGCATTCGGGTGCGCTATCCGCCCGGAGGACGGTCCCGCGCCGCGACGGCGCATTCGTAGCTCAGCGACTCATCAGCAATCACCGGCGGGTGACCCCATCCGGCGAAACCATTCCCGCCTATGCGACCGAATACGGCCGACTCCGTTTCGGCCGCTCCGACGATAACTCGCTTGCCGACTGGTACGCCCGCGGCCGCGTGATCGAAATCCGTCTGCCCTGGGCATTGCTGAACGTATCGGACCCGTCCTCTTTCCAGGTTCTGCAGAACGATACCCTGGTCGGGGGAATGCAGTCGGTCACGACACCGGGTCTTGCCTTCTCGGCCTTTATCGCGGACGAGAGCACGCCCGGCAAGGTTGTTGCCGCGCTACCGTCGGCAAAGGGAGGCGTGCTCCGGTTCACCCGGCGCTGGCGCTGGCGCGGGTGGGAACAGCCGAAGTACCGGGAGCGTCTCAAGGCCGGCTATCACCTTTTCGCGGCCGGTCTGGGTCCGGCTCTCTCCGACTCGGCGTCACGGCGGGCCGGCCTGGCCCGGCTGGCCGGCACAAGGGCCGATGCGGACGGGAACATCGTGGCCCGGCTCACCCGATTCCCGGATGACCGACCGGGGGCGGTGTCAATCAGTTTCGACTACGGTTCCCACGACCAGTTGACGCATGCGGTGCCGGTCCTGGACCTGTACGGGATGAAGGCCGGGTTCGGCCTGGTGGCCGACTGGACCGAAGCCCAGGCAGGCTGGCACGCGGATGGCGACGGCGCGCCTCTGTTGCGGCTCGGGGTTGCCGAGGCGAAGAGCCTGCTGGTCGAGGGCCATACAGTTGCGGTGTTGGAGCCGGGTCTCACCGGGCGGCCGGAACGGTTACCGGACGCGGTGAGCGCGTTAGAGCGGGCGCTGGGCGCCCGGGTGCGCGTCTGCCATTATCCCGATGGTGCGGACGGACCGTCCTCGGTCGAGGCCGCGCGCCGCTCCGGGTTGTGGTTCGGGCGCGGTGCCGGCGACCGTCACAACCCGGCTGCCGGCTTCGATCGGTTCCGGCTCAACAGCTTCGTTGTCCGGAGCGATACCCGGCCCGGCCCCGGCGAGTTCGCACAGGTTCTTGACCGCGGCCGGGGTATGTGGACGGTCTTTCAATACCAGCAGGTCATCGGCCCGGAATCGCGGGAAGTCGAGGTGACGGAACGCCGTCGCTCCGCCCATCTTCATTCGGTCTCACCTCTGACTTTCGGGCGTCATATCCGGCTGGTCCGCAACTTCGGCGCCTGGGTTGCGCCGATTGATGAAGTCGGTCGCTATCTGCTCCAGTATCGGCAGGCACGGCTGGACCTGCGGCAGTCCGAAAATGTCGCTAACCTCCGTATCTACGGGGTTCGGACGGACGGAATGCCGCCGGTGCCGATGTCGGTTGTGCTGGAACTGCCCTGGGAATGGGTGATGGTGACCGGGTCGGTCGCGGACGGGATTTACTCGCCCCGCAACCGGCGCCTGCTGGTCAAGGCACTGCCCGGCCGGGAAGTCACGCTCAGCCGGCTTGCCGGGATGGATTCCCGGTGAGCTGTCGAGCCTGAAGCCCGGTCAACGTATCTCAGCCACGGGCCGCTTCGCCCGGTCGTGACCGATGCTCCCCGAGTCCGTGAAGTACAAGTCGCGGCGCAGGAGCCCGGTTACCGCTTTCTCTCCCCGGTGGAAACACGGGAAACCCGGGACACTTCATCCCATACTTTCCAGCCTCTGGTCAGCTTTCTGTTGGATACGGCAGGTCAGGCGACTGCCGGGCAATCATCACGAAACAAGGGAGAAGGTGGGCCCCGGTTAGCCCGGGCCGGACGCCGGAGGGAACTGCCGGGCGGGAGAGCCGGAAACTACCGGCCTACTCGGGTGCGGTCACGCGAACTGAGTATTGTGTTGCCCGCACTCCGTCGTCCGGCCTGCCTGACCGCGGCGACTCACCGGAGAGGTCCTCGGGGAACGCCGCCATTGACAAACCGCTGATGACGTCTATACTGAAGTTAATCCAGTTATCTGGAGGTGGATTGCCCGCGCAGGGCAAGCGTGAAAGCGCCCCGCAAGGGGCACTTTCATTCTGGGAAGAGCACATAGCCGTAGCCTTCCACGGTACCCTGGTACAGTTGACGGTTGAACTTGCCCTCTACAGCAGTGAGCACCTTCTCGGCGAACGCGGGGAAGGTCGGTGCGCGACGTCCGTACCTGGACAGCACCAGTGACCGGACTGGATGTGCCAAGATGTCCGATAGCTGCAGGCCGGCGATGTTCGCTGACTTGGGCTTGATCTTCAGGTGGCGACTGGTCAGCGCTTGCTGGAACACCGACGCGGACCACCGCCAGGCACCGTGGGTGTGTACCCACTCATACGAGTCCGACAGCAACCGGTCCTCCTTCTTTCCACGACTCTCGGCCATCACGTCCCCATGTCGGTTCACGTGATTCAAGTACCCGCAGTAGCGCTGGAGCATGAAGCCAAGCGCCAGGTGGTAAGGATGCGAGGGTGAGGGGTACTTGGCGCGGAGTTCGGCCTTGTCTATCACGATGGCGACCAGGGAGAAGTCCGTTTGCGATATGAGTTCCACAAGGTCCCGGTCGAAAGCACCTCGTGCTCCTTCGTCGCGCAGACGCCAGAACGACCCGCGGCAGTTGACGATGTCTTCACGGTGCAGGATGACCGGATCGTCCGGGCTGTGTGGAATGTGTTTCTGCTTGAATGCCTCCAGTCCGGCGTGGAAGTTCGCGTAGGCATTGCCTCTGAACCAGCAGCCGAGCAGGCACAGGTATCGGTGGTGTTCCTTCTCCAGCGCCTTGAGCACATGGTCGCCGGACTCATCCAGGTACAGGCGGAAGCGCTGTTCCGGTGCCGGGTGATTCCGGGCCGGATGTGCGTCACCTGTCACCGAGTTGACTCCTCCACAATCCTGACTTCCTTCTCCGTCAGCCCATACAACTCATACACCAGCGCGTCAATGGCCTTGTCGGTCGCGGCAATCCGGCGTTCGATGCTCGTCTTCACCGCGCCTTTGGCCTTCGGTAGTTTCTTGTGCAGGCTGACCATGCGTATTCATACGGTTACACACGCAGCAGTATGGCATCGCCGCAATATGGTACCATCACTTACTAGGGGTTCTGAGGTGCGGATGCCCAGTACTTGCTATGCGTCCGTTGAGCCAGTTTCTCCAGCATATCGCGGCCATTGATGTCTGAGAGCCCATTGATTTCTAACTCTTCCTGGGTGAGGACTATGGCTCTATGACGGTATTTCTCGTTGACGCTGCGGCATACTTCAAGCTCTTCTCGCTCGAACTGGGCAAGTTTGGCAAAGATGATGTACACGGTGAAACCCGCTCTGTCCTCGAGGATGCGGGCTACACTTAGGAGCTTCCTGGCTTCCCCAGAGGTAATACCTTCTTTCCCGTAGTTCTTGCACTCACCCAGGACCACTTGCACCTTGTCCTTTCGTGTGAAGAGCGTACTTAGGGGGCTATGAATCACAAGCAAATCAGTTTCGCATCTGCCGCTATCGAGAATGCTGGCATTCGCCAGATTCATGCTTGGCAGGATGATCGGAGGGCTTTCGCCAAGAAAATTCCTCATATGCTGCGTATGGAGCAGTTGCATGACCAATACTACCGGGATTGCACCCGACAGATTGTCGCTTGCGCCAAACACTCCCGACCTACGGTACTTCCAGTCTTTACCTTTGAGCTGAAGTGCCACATCAAATCGGCTGCGACAATACTCACAGGTAGCCGTGGCTACCGCATCATCAAGGTGTCTCCAGAACTTGAGCGAGCAGCTAGGGCAGGCAAACTCCAGCCCGATTTGCAGTATGCCTCTCTTTACGAGATGGTTGAACACAGCTTGGGGGGTAAGCTGACCATGCTGGCCGCTATCCAAGATGAGGTCATTGTACTTAGCTAATTCCCTGCCTATCAGTTCCAACGCCTCATCGCGCGTGAACGCCTTCATGGGGTTGTGCTTCTGAATAAGTTGCCGGACACCGCTGATCTTGAAAACTCGACAACCCTGCAACCCTCCCATATGGCCTATGATGCGGGCTGCAACCAGCCCCGCCTCACTTATCTCCGCCTTGATGCCGAATGCTTCGAAGACTCTCTCAGCGAAACACCTCTTTCGGACCGCCCCGAACTTGAGGCTGTTACTGTCACTCTTCACAATAACGCCCAAGTCGTTCAATTCGGACCTGACCCCCCCGATAATGCCACACTCCTTGGAAAGGAACTGGTTTACCAGAGGAACATATGGCGGACTCAGTGTATACTCGTCTGGCAGGCCAAACTCAACCGGACAACTTACACCTGCGATGTGATGCTGTAAGTTCGACAGTGGGGCATCGTCCGCAAACGGTCTCCTAGGAAGCTGGAACGCTACGGCGGGCCGCCTTTCATGCTCGACGAGCATGGCCAGCACATTCTGGCCCGGGCCTGCGATAATGTACGGCTCCGTACCAGCCGCGGCGAAGGTCTCATCATCTGCGATGCAGCGAGTGGCGTTCGCTACAGCGACGTCCAGTTCGTC
This sequence comes from Caldifarciminota bacterium, assembly GCA_011049385.1. Classification (GTDB taxonomy): domain Bacteria; phylum Hydrothermota; class Tepidihabitantia; order Tepidihabitantales; family Tepidihabitantaceae; genus DSBX01. Next base: position 13,894 of record DSBX01000226.1, read on the forward strand.
CCGTCTCTCCCCTCTGCTGGTCCAGACCGAAATCGGGCCGAAAAGCTCAAGGATGGGGCCCTTGGGCCGTGCCTCTAGTGCACCAAGCCAATGGTCCTTGAGTCCGGTCATGCGCTTCGTGTATTGAGGGTCGTAGAAGACGAGCTCAATGCCCGCCGCCCTCAGATTCCAGAAGTTCACAATATCGGCGAATGCGGAAGCGCTCCCGATGAAAACACCGGGGTAGTTACCGAGGTAGTTCGTCGGCTCCATGACGTTGAGCCCAAGCGTAGTTAGCTGATTGGGTGTGTATGCCTTCCAACTGTCGGATGGTAACGGGTCTTCCTTGCCCACAGTTTGCCACGAATGCTCCAGTCCAAGAGCTTGGACGACGAGATGTCCATAGTCGGGGCAGTCACTGCCGGGATCAGGATAACCGCCGAACTGCGACAGCATGATGTGTCGTAGAGGGTCGTCGTCTTCCCAAACGTATTGATGATAGTCATCTGCTGCGAAATCGAACCCGTTTGCCTTGCGCGCGGCCGCTCGGGCCAACACCGCGACATCCACTAGGTTGGCCGTCGGTTCGCGACGTCCCGTGAAGTGGAAGTGATTGAACAGCTCAGTCGTGTACAGACACTTCAACCACGAGAACTGATCTACGAACTCCCTCAGCTCTCTATCGGCGCTAACTGCATATAGGGCTGTGAGTCGGAACTTCCTTACAAGCCGCCTGCATTCAGCATCACGCTCCTTGCTGACGGGGATTACCGGGTTGTATCTTCCACCCCAGAAGCAATGCGTCAGTCTGATAGCCCTTACGAGGTCGTCGATGTTCCCGTCTGTAACGCACCAGCCGATTCTGAAAGGCCGGTACTCAATCCGAAGCTCAAGAGCGTTCATTGGCTCTCCTTGATACTGGCGACGTCCCAACCGAGCGCCTCGAAGAACGGGTCGAGGAAGTCGCGGCGGAGCTGGGTCTCGTTGTAGGCCGGGGTGCGGTAGGAAGCGAGGTTGCGGTCGAAGGTTTCGACCAGCCGCTTGGGCGAGTCCAGGGCTTTCGTGTCGGCCATCGTCAATGACTCGGCCTCGGCACGGCGCTGGCAGGAGGCTGTTTCATCCTGCGCTCAGCATAACCCGCACGCCTGTCCTGTCAAGCCGTCCGGACCGGTTGGGAACGTACTCCCCACCCGCACCCCCTCCTGCCTTCCGGGAATGGCCTCGGGGACCGCCCGGGGGGCCGCCCCGGGAACCGCCCGGGGAGCAGTTCCGGGGACCGTCCGGGGAACCGTCGGGGGAACGGCCCCGGGAACCGTCCGGGGAACGCCCCGGGGGACCGCTGGGGGGACGGCTCCGGAGACGGTCAGGGGAGCCGCCCCGGGGACCGCTCCGGGGAC
>DSBX01000158.1 GCA_011049385.1 Caldifarciminota bacterium
CGGCCTCGGTGAAGACTGGTTCCTGCAACATATAGCCAGTCTACCCGGTAACACTGTCCAAGCAGGCAGGTATGACATTTTCGCGTTGTAGTTAGCTATGACATTATCGCGTTGCATCCACATCCGGACCGGCCGTGCTTGACAGCATCGGCCAAGCTCATATAATCGCACGATAATGTCAACCCTTGATGCGCCGGTTGTCGAGACGCGCCGACTGAATCGGGTCTACCGGTCCGGGTTCGGCGTAAAACTCGTCCCGGCTCTCATTGACCTTGACCTGGAAATCGAGTCGGGTGAGGTTTTCGGGTTCCTCGGCCCCAACGGCGCCGGCAAGACGTCGCTCATCAAGATCCTGATGGGCCTGTCCCGACCGACGTCGGGCGAGGTCACCGTCTTCGGCCGGCCGCCGCGCGACGCGGCGACGAAGAGCCGGGTCGGGTTCCTGCCTGAATCTCCTTACTTCTACGAGTACCTGACCGCCCGCGAGTTCCTGCGGCTGGCGGCCCGGCTGACGAACGTACCGGACGGTGAAGCCGGTGACCGGGCGCAGAGCCTGCTTCGGCTGGTCGGGATGGAAGACGCCGCGGACCTGCAGATGCGCGGCTACTCGCGGGGGATGCTTCAGCGCATCGGGATCGCCCAGGCGCTGATTGCCGACCCGGAGTTCATTGTTCTCGACGAGCCGATGGGCGGGCTGGACCCGGTCGGACGCAAGGAGTTCCGCGACATCATCTACAACCTGCGCGAGCGGGGCAAGACGGTCTTCTTCTCGACCCACATCCTGTCCGATGTCGAGATGATCTGCGACCGCGTCGGCATCATCATCGCCGGCCGGCTGGTGAACGTCGGCCGGCTGAGCGAAATCCTGACCCGCGAGGTCGAGTCCTACGAGGTCGCGGTTGACGGTGTCACCGGCAAGTACCGCAAGGCGTTCGAGCGGGTCGGGCGGCAGGTAATCCGCTCGGGCGAGACCCTGCTCGTCACCGTCCGCAACGAGGAGGAGGTGGACAGGGTGATGGCGATTGCCCGGGAAGCGGGCGCGCGCATCCAGTCGCTGGTGCCGCGGCGGCGGACGCTGGAGGACCACTTCATGCAGTACGTCCAGAAGCAGGACGAGGGGGTCAGTTGATCGGCCGCATCCGCGCCATCGCGCTCAATACTTTCCGCGAGGCAATCCGGGACAAGGTGCTGCTGACGCTGATTGTCTTCGCGGTGCTGGTCATGGCCAGCGCCAAGGTCATCCAGCCGCTGGCGCTGGGGGAAGAGCAGAAGGTCGTCCAGGACCTTGGCCTTGCCGCGCTGACCCTTTTCTGCGTGCTCATCGCGGTGCTGGTGGGCGGGCGGCTGGTCTACAAGGAGGTCGAGAAGCGGACGATATACATCGTGCTGGCCAAGCCGGTCCGGCGCTGGGAGTTCATCGTCGGCAAGTACTTCGGCCTGATGACGGTGCTGGCGGCGAGCGTGGCGGTGATGGGGGCCGCGTTCTACGCCATCCTGCTCCTGACCGGGGTGCCTTTGTCCGCTTACCCGCTGATTGCGATGGTGATGACGGTGTTCCAGCTTGCCATCCTTACCGCGGTGGCAATTCTTTTCTCGACCTTCGTCACGCCGATTGCGAGCGCGGTCTTCACCTTTGCGGTCTACTTGGTCGGTCACCTGACCCGGGACCTGCGATTGCTCGCGGCGATGAGTCCCTCGCCGGTGATCAAGGCTCTCAGTCAGTTTCTCTACTACGTTCTGCCGAACCTGAGCAACTTCAACGTCCGGGGCGAGGTCGTCCACGGCGTCGCGCTCGACCCGGGTGCGTTGGTGCTGTCGGCGCTCTACGCGCTGGTCTACGCGGCGACGCTGTTGCTGGTGGCGGTGGCGGCGTTCAGCCGAAGGGACTTCTAGGTTGGTCGAGGAGTTGACTCCCCGCCCGCCCGGCCCGGTGCGTCCCGGTCCGCTGGTCGGTCTGTTGCCGCTGGTCGTGGTCATCTGGGGCTTCGTGGCGGTGTACCTGTTGCAGCTGGCCATTGACGCGGGCGGGCAGGCGCGCCAGCGGGAGAAGGCGGTCGAGGAGATGATGTACTTCCCGTCCGGGCGGTTCATGCGGCCGGCGTCCATCGAGTACCAGGTGCTGGCGGCGGATATCGTCTGGCTGCGGGCGGTGCAGTATTACGGCTACCACCTGATGACCGACCGGAAGTACGAGTGGCTCGGGCACATCTTCGAGATCCTGACCGAGCTCGACCCGCGCTTCATCGGCGCCTACCACTTCGGTGCACTGACGCTGGCCTGGGACGCGAACAACCCGGACGAGGCGCTCCAGCTCCTGCGACTGGGAATGAGGCGCAATCCCACCAGCTGGCAACTCCCCTTCGATGCCGGCTTCATCACCTACATGCTGACCCGCGACTACGAGATGGCGGCGCGGTACTTCCGGATTGCCGCGGAGCTGCCCGGGGCCTGGCACGTCACGCAACGCTGGGCCGCGGTCGCGGCGGGCCGGGCGGGAAGTTTCGAGGTTGCGCGGGATATGTGGCTGGAGATCTACCAGGGCACCGAAAACCGGAGGATTCGCGAGTTGGCGGTGCGGCAGTTACGGGCGGTGAAGGTCAGCCAGGATACGGCCCGGCTCCAGGAAGCGGTCAATCGGTTCCGGGAGGACCGCGGCCGCCTGCCGGTTGGGCTTGCCGAGTTGGTTCGAGCCGGCTATACTGTCTCGTTACCGGAAGAGCCCTATGGTGGACGTTACTACCTGGAGGCCGACCGGGTCCGGAGTTCGACCCCGGCCCGGGAGCGGGACTAGCCGAGGAGGCGTGATTGATGGTTTCGTGGTCGAGATGAAACGCCCGGGACAGAACTGAGGAGAAAAACTATGCGGAGCGAAAGAGGGTTCACAATCGTCGAGTTGCTGGTTGTCATCCTGATTATCGGGATACTGATGGCGATGATGATGCCGAACATGCGCGGCGCCCGCGAGCAGGCCCGCCAGGCCGCAATGAAGATGAACTGCCACAACGTCCAGGTGGTTATCGAAGCGTTCCACATGGAGCAGGGCTACTACGCCGATGATTTCTACGAGGACGAGTACGGCGCTTACTTCCCCGGTGGGCAGCTTGACGAGGAGTCCGGGCGACTGCCGACCAACCCCTGGACCGGTCAGGAAATGGACCCGGACGACTTCGAGGTCGAGTTCTACGACAACGACGGCGACCACGCCAATACCCTCGAGTACGGCCCGAACGACGTCTACGGTTACTATCCGGGCCAGATTATCTATCTGACCTACGACCCGCCCGGGGTGGTCACGCCGACGCAGTATGGCCTGGTCGGTATCCAGAGCGCGGGCATTTCACTGCGGTCGTTTGACGCGGAGGGTGAAGTCGCCATCTTCGTGCTTCATAACTGATCAATGATAACCTGTCATCCACGCTTGACAGCATCGAAAGGGGCTTCTAGAATCTGGCGTATGAGACCAAGTGCCGGTCGCAACCACGGGTGGAGCCTGGTCGAGTTACTGGTCGTCATCTCGATTCTCGGTATTCTCATCGCTTTCTTCGTCCCGCCGATCGTCAGCCGCATCACCACCCACGCGCGCACCGTAGCCGTCCGGCAGGAACTGCAGGTTCTGCGCGAGGCAATTGTCGGCAACCCCGACGTGACGGTCGGGGGCGAGCTGGTGGCGACCGGGTTCAAGAACGATGTCGGCCGACTGCCCCGGCACCTGGTCGAACTGGCGACGCGCAATCCTTTCGAGGACATCTACGCCCCGGTTCAGTACGTCGGCAAGGAGACCCTGCCGGGCTGGAACCCCTACAGCAAGCGCGGCTGGAACGGCCCCTACATCCGCGAGGACGGCAAGCTCAGCTACACCGAGGACATCTGGGGCGTGCCCTACCGGTTCTGGGTTGACGGCTCCGACACCATCGGCCTCGAGAGTGCGGGCCCGGACGGGCTCTTCTTCGGACAGCCCGGGGCGGTGGTGGATGACGACATAAGGATAAGGTTCTAGATATGAACACGCGCAGGATATCCCGGGGTGTCACCCTGCTGGAACTGCTGGTGGTGATGATGGTGCTGAGCCTGATTCTCACCGCGGCGGTCAAGACCTGGGACGTCACGCTCGAGCGCAGTCGTTTCGAGACGACCCGGCGCAAGCTCAACCAGATTTCCGAGGTCATCGTCGGCAACCCGGATTACATCGTCAGCGGCAACCGGGTTGACTTCGGCTATGTCGGTGACGTCGGCGCCCTGCCCCAGGTACTGGACGACCTGGTCCGGCGGCCGGTCGGCTTCCCGGAAAGCGGGACCTGGCGCGGGCCTTACATCCGCTCGACTTTCAGCGAGTCGCCGACCGGGTATCGAACCGACGGTTGGGGCGATTCGCTCATATACAACACGGACAGCCTCTTCCTCCGCAGTTACGGCGGCCGGGGCCTGGTCGAGCAGGACCGCTGGCTGACGCGGACGCTCGGCTACACCCGCGATGCCCTGCTCAACAACACCGTTTCGGGTGTGGTGCTCGACGTGCGCGGCATTCCGCCGCCCAACGAGATCTTCAACGGCGTGGATGTCCGGGTCGAGTTCAGCGGGCCCCAGGGCGGTCTGATGCAGGACTTCCCGGTCTTCCTGCTGAACGACGGCCAGTTCGAGATCACCAACGTGCCGCAGGGGAATCTCCACGAACTCCGGGCCGTTTTCAAGTTTGTCCGCCCGCCGCTGGACTCGGTTGAAGCCAGGAAGACGATCACGGTTTATCCCGGCCGGGGCGCGCGGGATATCCAACTGCGGTTGAACACGGATTGGACGGCGCCATGACGACAGGCACTTGCAGGCTTGACCCGCATCGGGTGCGCAGACCCGGGATTTCGGCCGGTGTCACGCTGATGGAACTGCTGGTTGTCCTGCTCATCATCGGCGTGCTCGGCACGGTGGCGGTCCGGACGATTGAGGCCACCCGGGGCCGGGCCCTGTTCGACCAGACCGCGGCGGAGATGCAGGAGCTGGTCTACGGGATAACCGGCAACCCGGACATCATCCTCGACGGCCGCCGCATTGACTTCGGCTACTACGGGGACCTGGGCGAACTGCCGCAGGACCTCCGCGACCTGGTCACCAACCCCGGCAACCCGCTCTGGCAGGGGCCGTACCTGCGGCGCGACTTCCTCGGTGACAGCATCGGCTACCTCTCCGACGCCTGGGGCAACCCTTACACCTACGACCAAGCCACCGGCGTGATATCCACCATCGGCGACGGCAAGCACCCGATGACGGTGCGGGTCGTGGATACCCTGCCCCACCTGACCGGCAACAGCATCGTCGGCACGATTTCGGATGTGGACAACAATCCGCCCGGTGAGTTCACCTCGCCGGTCGTCCGTCTCTATCTGAGCGGCGGCGCGCAGGTCATCGCTGACGTGGACGAGGGCGGCTACTACTCCTTCAACGGCGTGCCCATCGGTACGCACCGGCTCGTCGCCTACCAGCTTTACGATTCGATTACCCGCTGGGTCTCGGTCGCACCCCGCAGTCGCAATGTCGTGGACTTCCGGTTCAGCAAGCCCTTCCGCGATTTCCTGCGGATGGTCGGCGAACCGGTGGTGGACTGGGATTCGCTCTCGGCCGGGTTCAAGATTACGATAGTCAATACCCACGAGCTTGAGGTGCCGGTGCGCAGTATCACTCTCATCCGGTTCGAGAAGGACACTGCCTACTTCCGTGCGCTGACCTGGAACGGGGTCATGTTGCCCAACTATCCTGTTCCCGATGGCGAACCGGGCTTCAAGCAGGGCGACACGATGCATCTGGACCGTCTGAACCCATTGTACGAACGGACCATTCAGGGCAACATGTCCGAGCAGGTATCGCTCGGCTTTGCGGATTGCCGGGACAGCCTGCTTGGCGGCGGCAACCCTGTCCCGCCTTACAGCGTGAACGTTCGCCTCAGATTCAGTGAAGGCTCGGAAATCAGCTTCACCTTACCTGACAGCATGCCGTAGCTGACGACTGACATAAGGAGGAGTATTTGGCAAGCAGTGCGTTCGGAAGTACGTTCAAGGGGGGTGGCAAGGGCACCCTCTGTATTGACATAGGTTCCAATTCCGTCAAGTTTGTCAAGATGGAAGGGGGCCGCGTTGCCGATTACGGCCTCAAGGAAATCGGCGAAGCGTTCGACGTACCTTCAATCCTGCGCGAGCTGATAAAGGACTACAAGCCCAAGGAAGTCTTCAGCTTCGTCTCGGGGCCTTCGGTCAGCGTCCGGCAGGCGCCGTTCCCGAAGATGAACCGGCGCGAGCTCAAGGACGCGATCATGCTCCGCCTCGAGAAGTACTCGCCCTTCACCCTCGACGAGGCGATTCTCGACTTCAAGACCCTGGGCCCGGTGCGCGAAGCCGGCGCCATCAAGGACAACGTCATGGTCGTCGCGGCGCGCAAAGACGTCGTATCCGACCACATCTCGACCCTGAAGAAGGCCGGCCTCGAACCGACCGCGATCAGCGTCATCCCCTTCGCCCTCCAGGCGGCGGCCAAGAAGTTCGGCAATGTCCGGCCGGACGAGACCGTCTGCCTGCTCGACATCGGCGCCGAGTTCACCGATATCGTGTTCATGAAGGGCGAGCGGCTGGACCTGGCCCGGGTCATCACCACCGCCGGCAACGCCATCACCGAGGCGATGACGGTGGCGATTACGACCGAGGAGGGCCAGCTCGCGCTGGACGCCTACGATGCCGAGAAGCTCAAGCGGCAGTACGGCATCCCGGACGAAGACAGCGACGAGAAGCTGTCCTCGGGCATCATGGTCAAGAGGCTGGCGACGCTCCAGCGGCCGGCGCTCGAGCGGTTCGTGGCCGAAATCAACCGTTCGATTGACTACTACCGCCGCGAGTATGGTGAGACCAAGATTGACCGCCTGCTCATCTGCGGCGGGACCGCGGCCCTGCACGGGCTGAAGGAGTACATCCAGTCCAACCTCGGCATCCCGACCGAGCTCTTCGACCCGTTCCGGAGCGCGAGTCTCTACAAGGGCGACGAGAAGCCCGAGGACCAGCTCGGGTTCCGGTTCGTGACCGCACTCGGCCTGCTCTACGACCACGCCTCGGTGGACCTCCTGCCGGGCGAGTTGAGGAGCGGCAAGTCCCAGTCCCGGGACGTCCAGATTGCCGTCATCATCGGCGTGCTCTGGGTCGCGGTGCTGGCGGCCGGTTACGTCGTGCTGGCCGGTGCGGCGGCGGCAAAGGCCCGCCAGGTCGCCCGGCTGGACCGGGAGCTGGCCCAGCTCAAGGAAGAGAGCCGCGAGTACTTCGTGCTCGAGAAGAAGGTGAGTGACCTCGAAGCCCGTCAGAAGACCCTGAGCGGGATCGTCGGCGAGCGGTTCGTGACCGTGCCGTTGATGGCCCGGCTGACCCGGGTCGTGCCCGGCAACATCCAGCTCAACACCTTCGCGCTCACCGGGCAGACCGACGTCAAGCTGACCGGGGTGGTGTCGGGCGAGCCTCACTTCCTCGACCTGGACCTCTCCCGATTCCTGATGGACCTCGAGCGCGACAACCTGTTCAAGAACGTCAAGCTGGTGAGCAAGAGCCGTACCTCCCTGCAGGGCGAGGCGGTTCTCGAGTTCGAAGTTCAGAGCGCGATGGAGTGAGAAATGGCACTACTTGAAAGACGCGTCCTTCTGATTGCGATTGTGGTCTTCATCCTGCTGGGGGTTTTCGCCTGGTTTGTGCTCTACCAGCCCCAGATGGAGTCCAGCCGGCAGAGTGACCGCCAGACCGCCGAACTCGAGAAGGAACTAGAGCAGACGCGAGCCCAGATCCGGGGCATCGGCCGACTGCGCGCCCGGGTCGTCGAACTCGAGGAAGCCAGCGCGGCGTTCGCGGCCCGGGTCATGCCCCGCGAAGAGATGCTCGATATGATGAAGCAGTTGGCGGGTATGGCCCAGGCCCAGCGGGTCCGGTTTCTGGAGGTCAGCCCTCCGGGACTCGACACCCTGCTTGAGGAAGAGAGCGCGTCCCGGCCGGTGCGCAACGTGCCCTTCTACATCACCCTCCGGGGGCGCTACAACGATGTCGGGCGCTACGTCGAGAGCCTGGACCGCTTCCCCTACTTCATCCGGGTGCCGGACTTCGAGGTCGTCGCGCGGCAGGACCTCAGGCCCGAGGTCGAAGTCAAGCTGTTGCTCAACTTCTACACTTCGAGCCTGAGCGGGGAAGAGCTTTGAAGCGGATAGTACTGATAATCGCGCTGGTGGTTGTCACCGGCGTGGCCGGGTTCTTCCTGTTGAAACCCAAGCCCAAGGCCGCCTCCAGCGGCAAGGCGAGCCGGGCGCGGACCGCAGACGAGGAGAACGGCGAGGCAAAGCCCCAGTCCGCCCGCGGGCGGGGCCGGGTTTCCGGCCGGGTCAGGACCCGCTCCAAGGCCGACATCAAGGCGGAGCGCAAGCTGGCGCGCAAAGAGGAACGTAAGCGCAAGCGCGAGGCCAAGCGGCGCGAGCGTGAGCGGCGACGCCAGTTGCGGGCATCGCGCAGTCGGCGCGGGACGCGGCGGCTGCGCAGCCGGTCGGGTCGGCGGGGGAGCAAGGGCCAGCTCCATGTCGTCAGCGCCATTGTTTCGCTCGGCAGTGACAGCTACGCGCTGGTGGACGGTCGCCGCGTGGCGGTCGGCGACGTCATCATGGGCCGCCGGATTGTCGAAATTCAACCCGACCGTGTCGTCGTCGAAGCATTCGGCCGACGTTCGACGGTGCGGGTCGGGCAGAGCGTCGTGCCGCTGACGTTCAGCACCAGGAGAAGCAGACGATGAGCACCGCTACTTACTACTGGCGGCCGGAAACCAGGAAAGGAGCATCTTGAGAAAACGGGTTTTGACCATCATGGGACTGGCGGTCGGACTGCTGGTCATGTACACCCTGCTCTTCGGTTCCGCGGGCGGGTGGCGCGAAGGTGACATCCTGGCGGACAGCCCGGGTCGCCTGCTGGCGACGCGGGCCGCACCGGACGGCGAGGAGACTGCCGGTGAGGCCGGTGCCGCCGAGCCCCGGCCGGCGCCCGCCGAGGCGAAGCCCGGTGAGGCGTCGGAACCGGTGACCTGGGGAAGCGACCCCTTCGTTCGCGACTGGGTACTGACCGACGAACTGGCCGAACTCAATCTCAAGGCCATCACGAAGGGCGGGGACAAGGCGTTCGTCCTTATCAACGACCAGATACTGGAGCAAGGCGATGCGATCGGCGGCAAGCGGATCGCCGCGATTGAGAGCGACAAGGTCATACTTGAGCAGGGTGGGCGTTCGTTCATCCTGATGCTCGGGGAGTAAGCATGAAGAAAACACTTGCGTTCGCACTGCTGTTTGTCCTCGGCGTGGGGTCCGTGCTCATCGCCGGCGAACAGGCAACCATCCGGGACATTACGGTTGACCGGCTGCTGGACGGGGTGCGCGTCACCATCGCCTGCGACCGGCCGCCCAACGTCAGTTCATTCGTTTCGGCCCAGCCGGCCGCCATCGTCATTGACCTGATGGACGCGGTCAACGGCACCGGGCGGGAGCGGTTCGAATCTGCCCACTATCCGGTCACCGCGGTGACGATGCAGGCCAGCGAAGCGACCACCGGCTACCGCGTCGCCGTGCGCCTGCGCGATATGGTCAAGAGCCGGGTCACCCAGGAGGGCAACCTCGTCGTCATCGAGCTCGGTATCGTACCCCTGCCGCCGCCGGCCGCGCCGCCGCCGGCCGATCCGTTTGCCGGCAAGATTCTGACCCTCCTGGTCAAGGACGCCCAGGTCAGCGACGTTCTGCGGATGGTGGCGAGCCAGTTCGATCTTAACATCCTGATGACACAGGACGTCAAACAGCAGGTGACGGTCCGCGTCAACGAAGTCCCCCTGCGTGACGGCATTGACGCTCTGCTCAAGGCCGCGCTCTGCAACATGGTCGAGCAGGACAACGGCATCTACGTTGTCAAGCCGGTGCGCCAGGAGATATACGGTGAGCTGCACACCCGGCTGTACACTCTTGATTACGTCGAAGCCGATGACGCGGCCAAGGCGGTGAAGGAAGCGCTCTCTCCTGAAGGCAAGGCGGAGGTTTCGTACCGGCGCGTGGACGACGGCAGTGGTTCGGACCGGAGCGGCCTCCTCATCGTCACCGACATCCCCGAGGCGCACCGCCGGGTGGCCGAGTTCCTGGCCGTGCTCGACCGGCCGGTGCCTCAGGTCGCGATCGAGGCCAAGTTCATCGAGACGACCCGGAGTTCCGAGGACCGTTACGGTATTGACTGGCAGATCCGTGCCAGCGCCTCGACCGGGGGCTGGGACGCGTCACGCGATTTCGGCATCCCGATCGTCTTCGACCAGATGGTGCTGGGCAAGATTTCGCTCGACCAGATGAACGCGTCGCTCGACCTGCTCGCGACCCGCGGCAACTCGCGGGTGCTGGCGAATCCCCGGACGATGACGCTCAGCAACCAGAAAGCGACGGTCAGCATGGGCGTAAACGTGCCCCTGCGTGAAATCAACAAGGACGGCAACACCGGCGAGATAACCTACACCTGGCGCACGCGTTCGATTCCTATCCAGCTCGAGGTCACGCCCTACGTTACCTCGGACGGCAAGGTAACGATGCACGTCAAGCCCAGTGTCGAAGCGATAACGGGCTGGGTCGGCTCGGCCGACGACCAGCAGCCGATCGTGGCCAAGCGCGAGGCCGAGACCCAAGTTACCGTCTCCGACGGTGAAGTTGTGGTCATCGGCGGGCTGGTCAAGGAAGAGGAAACCCGCACGATCGGCAAGATTCCCCTGCTCGGCGACATCCCGGTGCTGGGTCATCTGTTCAAGAAGACCTCGGTCCGGCGCGAGCAGAATGACCTGATGATCTTCATCATCCCGCACGTCCTGCCGATGGAGAGTTAGCCCGTGAAGGCTGGCGGTGAATGGACATTGATGAACTGCTTCGCTACTCGGCGAAGTACGGTGCATCTGACCTTCACATAACCGTTGGCAACCCGCCCATCGTCCGGGTCAATGGGCGGCTGAAGCCGATTCCGGGACCAGCGCTTACGCCGGCCGACGCGGAAGCGCTGGTCTTCTCTATCCTCACCGAGGACCAGCGGGCCGCGGTCGGGCGGCGTCGCGAGGTGGACCTTTCCTACACTTGGGGCACGGTCAGCGGCCAGGCCGAGCCGGACAGCATCGGGCTTGAGTACGTCACCGCGGACCGGATCCGGGCCCGGGTCAACGTCTTCCTCGACCTGACCGGCGTCGGCGCGGCCTTCCGGATCATCCCGGCCGCAATCCGGACGCTGGATGAACTGCCCGCCCCGCCTTCGGTGGCGGAGCTCACCCGGTGCGTATCGGGCCTGGTGCTGGTCACCGGCCCGACCGGCTGCGGCAAGTCCACGACGCTGGCGAGTATGGTTGACCGCATTGACGAGGAACGTTCGGCGCGGATCATCACCATCGAAGACCCGATCGAGTACATCTTCAAGGGCCGGAACTGCCTCATCAGCCAGCGCGAAATCGGTACCCATTCGCATTCCTTCGCCGCGGCCCTGCGTGCCACCCTGCGCGAGGACCCGGACGTCCTGCTCGTCGGCGAGATGCGCGACCTCGAGACGATCCGGCTCGCGCTGACCGCGGCCGAGACCGGCCACCTCGTGCTCTCGACGCTCCACACCAACAACGTCGCCCAGACGGTGGACCGGGTGATAGACGTCTTCCCGGCCGACCAGCACGAGTACGTCCGGCAGATATTCGCCAACGTCATCCGCGGCATCATCTCCCAGCAGTTGCTCCCGCGCAAGGACGGGCGAGGCCGGGTCGCAGCGATGGAGACGCTGATTGCCACGCCTGCGGTCCGCAATATGCTTCGGGATGCCAAGTCGCACCAGGTCTTCTCGCTCGTCCAGACCGGGTCCGAGCACGGCATGCAGACGCTGGACCAGTCGCTGGCGGACCTGGTCCGGCGCAACCTGATTACCCTCGAAGCCGCCCACGCCGCGGCCACGGACCGGAAGCTCTTCGCCCCGACCGAGTTGCCCGGTCCCGACGGCCAGCGGTGACCTGGGCGCTGGTCGGCCTGCTCGGCCTGATGCTGGGCAGTTTCTTCAACGTCTGCATTCATCGCCTGCCCCGGGGGCAGTCCATCATCACCCCGCCTTCCCACTGCCCGCGCTGTCGCCGGCGCATCCGGCCCTGGGACAACATCCCGGTGCTGAGCTGGTTCCTTCTGCGCGGCCGGTGCCGCGATTGCGGCAAGCCGATACCGGTCCGTTACCCGGCGGTCGAACTCCTCACCGGCCTGCTCTTCGTCGCCTGCTGGGCGCGGTTCGGGCCGGGCTGGGAGGCCCTGCGCGCGATGCTCTTTGTCGGCCTGCTCGTCGTGCTGGCGCTGGTTGACTTGGAGCACACGATCCTACCCTTCCGGCTCAGCCTGCCCGGGCTGGCGGCCGGGCTCGGGACCGCGTTCCTGCCCGGCACCATCGGCATCGCCGACGCCCTGTGGGGCGCGGCGGCGGGCGCGGCGTTCGTGCTCGCGTCGTGGGCGCTCTGGCGGTTCCTGCTCGCGCCGGTCTTCCGCCGCTTCGGAGTGGACCAGCGCGAGGGGATGGGCGGCGGCGACCTGCCCTTTGCGGCGCTCATCGGCGCCTTCCTCGGTTCTGCCGCCACGCTGGTCGCGCTGGCGGCCTCGGTCGCGTCGGGCGTGGTGGTCGGGCTGATACTGCGCCACGCCGGCCGTTCCGGCAAGGGCCAGCACATCCCATTCGGGCCGTTCCTGGCCATCGGCGCGCTGGTCGGGCTCTTCTTCGGCTCGGCCATCGCGGCCTGGTACCTCGGCTACCTGCGCGGCTGAAAGCCCGTCAACACGAAAGAGGCGGGCGCCCCGGGGCGCCCGCCTTTGGTCTTGAGCCGCTTTCGCTCAGCGCTGGATTACGAACTCCACGCGCCGGTTGAGCTGGCGGCCTTCATCGGTATCGTTCGGGGCGATCGGCTTGGTCAGCCCATAGCCCTTGGCGGTGAGCCGCTTGGGCTCGATGCCGCCGTGCTGGACCAGGAAGTTGACCACCGCGTAGGCGCGCCGCTCGGAGAGCCGCTGGTTCGCCTCGGCACTGCCGATGTTGTCGGTGTGCCCCTGGATTTCGACGGTGATATCCGGGTTATCCTTCATCACCTGGGCGGCTTCGAGCAGGGCCGGGTAGGACTCGGTGCGCAGGTCGGCCTTGGCGAACTCGAAGTAGACGCCGCGCAGGGTCAGCACCATACCCCGGCTGACCAGCTCGTAGACCCGGGTCGTCGTCTGGCCCTTCTCGACCGGGAAGGTGCTGGTCACCGGCAGGTAACCCTCGGCCTCGACCTTCACCTCGTAGCCGGCGACCGGCAGTTCGACCGAGAACTCGCCGGTGCCCGGGTCGGTACCGATCGAGGCGCGCCGGGCGTCGGTGAAGCTGATGGTCGCGGCGAGGCCGTCTCCGGACTGCTTGTCCACGACCTTGCCGGAGAAGGCACCCTTCATATCCAGCGGTGCGAGTCCGACGTTGAGCTTGGCCAGCCCGCCGTCCTCGACATCGATGACCCGCTCCTCGGGGAAGTATCCGTCCTTCTCGACCCGGACGCCGACCAGCCCGGCGGGTACGTTGTCGGCCCGGAAGAAGCCGGTGATGTCGTTCGAGGTGACCGGCTCGACGCCGGTGCCGACGAACTGGATTTCCGCTTCCAGCGGCAGGTTCGAGTAGGAGTCGAAGACCCGGCCGGTGACGGTGCCGTAGGGCACGAGCGGGTTCAGCATGAAGGTGTGGTTGGCGTAGCCCTGGTCCACGATGACCAGCGGCACCGCGTCGGAGATGTAGCCGTCGGCCGAAGCCTCGACGATGACCACTCCGACCGGCGAGCGCTGGAGGAAGAAGATGCCGTTGTCGTCCGCGCGCTGGGTCCGGAAGCGGCGGTTCGGTGAGCTGACGGTCGCGCCGGCGAGGGGCATCCCCGAGCGGGCGTCAGCGACCTTGCCTGCAAGCCGGCCGAACGGACGCGGCGGCGGCTTCGGGAACGGAGAGACGAAGTTGAAGCCGAGAATCGCCTGGTAGTCCGGCACCTCGTCGGTCAGGCCGATTTCCACGCCGCCGGTGATGTGGAAGTACGGAATCCGAATGCGGACGCCGGGGGAGACGCGTGCCCTCGGGGTGTAGTCGCGGCCGATGAGCGCCATGTGGTCCTCGGTCTTCGGGACTTCGGAGAACGCCTCGACGAACACGTCCACGGCGTCGGAATGGAACTCGATGCCCGCGCCGGCGAACTGGTCGCCATTGTCCTCGAGGCTCTGGCCGTAGTTGAACATCAGGGTGGGCAGGGTCTTGTACAGGTCGGCCAGGCGCAGGGCAGCGACGCCGCGCCAGCTCCGGCCGGTGGTGAACAACCCGTCCAGGAAACCATCGTCCTGGAACTCATACTCGTCCCGCTCCATCATCATGTGGCCGACGCCGGCCAGCTTCAGGACGGGCAGGAAAGACAGCGACAGCTTCGCGCCGAACTGCTGGCCCTGCCAGTCGTAGTAGAGCTGGCTCGGCTTCGTCGTGTAGTCGGTCACGCCGACGAGACTGCCGAACACTTCGACGAACGGGAACGGCGCATAGCTCATTTCGAACCCGAAGAGCGGGCCGCGGTAGGTGGCGCTGTCGCCGACGGCACCGCGGGTGAACATCCAGCGGTTGGCGAAGACGAGTGCGCCGTCCTCCTCAACGCGGGCGTCCTGCACCCGCCACAGGCCGCGGCCGCCGCCCAGCGCCGGGTCGGCGTAGGCCAGCGGCACCGCCAGGGCGGTGAGGACCAGTAGTACGATCAGCTTTCTCTGCATAGTACCTCCAGTTGGTTAAGGGCTGTTAGACGCAAGGCCGAACGGACGCGATTCCGTTCGGCTATCGGTTCGGATTCCTCAAGCGAAGCTATTCGCCCCATATACGGAAGCTTAGCGTCTCCCGGTTGAAATGTCAAGGGAAAGCGAAGGTCGGTGAAGCTGAGTTCGTGCCGGCAAGCCGCCGAGGTACGCCGTCGCGAAATCCAGGGCCGGAAGCAATCGCCGATGGACGCCGGAGGA
>DSBX01000155.1 GCA_011049385.1 Caldifarciminota bacterium
GCCTGGGAGGATGAGCGTGAGCGGTCGCTTGACGACGTGATGGACCGGGCCGCGTCGCGGGTGATGCTCGTGGTCGGGCCGGAAGGCGGGCTCGAGGAGTCCGAAATCAGGATGCTGAGGCGGGTCGGTGCGGCGAGCTTCTCGCTCGGTCCCCGACCGATGCGTGCTGAGTTGGCGGCGACGGCTGCGTTGTCGGCGCTGATGCACGCCCGGGGCGAGTTGGTCCCCCGGCCGGTGGCCCGGCTCGGCGGTGATGAAGGTGTGACCGACAAAGTGCCGGGAAAGGAGGTGTGAGATATGGCAGGTATCGTGGTCAAGGAAGGCGAGTCTTACGAAAGCTTCATGCGGCGGTTTCGCCGGGTCTGTGAGAAGGCGGGTATTCTCCGCGACGTGAAGCGCCGCGAGTACTATGAGAAGCCCAGTGTGCGGAAGAAGCGCAAGCAGGCCGAGTCCCGTCGCCGCGCCTGGCGCAGGCGCCACACGGACCGCTAACAGGGCGGCCCGGGGCAGGACCGGACGACAAGAAAGGCGGACCGGTGACAAACGACTGGGATGTGCTCGAGTATCCCCGGGTCCGCGAAATCCTGGCCGGTTTCTGCCGGACCTCGATGGGGGCCGAGCAGGCGTTCCGGCTCAGGCCGTTCGCGGATCGGCGGCAGGCCGAAGGCGAGCTGAACCGGCTCGCCGAGGTCGTCGCGCTCGATTCCGAGCCAGAACTCGGTGGGGTTACCGACGTCCGGCCGTTGTTCGAGCGGGCCGTGACCGGCGGCGTGTTGGC
The DNA here is from genome assembly GCA_011049385.1 of Caldifarciminota bacterium. GTDB lineage: Bacteria > Hydrothermota > Tepidihabitantia > Tepidihabitantales > Tepidihabitantaceae > DSBX01. The sequence goes on from DSBX01000155.1 coordinate 779, forward strand.
CGGGACGGAACTGCTGGGGGCGGGTCGCGCGCTCGCGGCACTCTCGGCATGTCGGCTGTTCCTCAACAAGTGGCGCGCGCAGATGCCGTTGACCGGGCCGGAGTTCGAGGCCATTGACGGCGACGAGCGGCTGGCCGCGGATATCGCATTGGCGCTGGACGAGGCCGGGGTGGTCGTGGATTCGGCCTCGGCCAAGTTGGCCGGTATCCGTGAGAAACTGCGCGGCCTGCGGGGCCGGCTCGTGCATCGGCTCGAAGCGTTGATGGCCGAGCAGCCGGGCGTATTCGGTGAGCGTTCGACCATCCGTCACAACCGCCACGTTGTCCCGGTGCGGGTCGAACACCGGGATAAGCTGGCCGGGGTTGTGCACGAGAGATCGGCGACCGGCCAGACATTATTCATCGAGCCTTTCACCACGGTCGGGGACCAGAACCGGCTCGAAGAGCTGCGCGGCCGGGAGGCGGAGGAAGTGGCCCGTATTCTGCGGTCGTTATCCGAGCGGGCGGTGCGGTCCGCGGACCGGGTGGTCCGGGCGGTCGAGTTGGCGGGGCGGCTGGACTTCCTGTTCGCCGGTCGGCGCTTCGCGGCCGAGTACGACTGCACGCGGCCCGAGTTGACCGAGCGCAGGATTCGGATCGTCGGCGGCCGGCACCCGGTGCTGGTCCAGCGCAGGGTGGCGGTGGTCCCGCTCGACCTGGACCTGCCCGATGAGTGCGACGTGCTCCTCGTGTCCGGGCCCAACGCCGGGGGCAAGACGGTCGTGCTGAAGACGGTCGGACTGTTCTGCCTGCTTGCGGCGTCGGGGGTGTTCGTGCCCGCGGCGGCGGGCACAAAGTTGGCCTTCTGCCGGCGGGTGTTCGCCGACATCGGCGACGACCAGTCGCTCGATGCCGACCTTTCTTCGTTCACCGCCCACATCGGCAAGATCCGAGACCTGTTGCGCGATGCGGACCGCGAGAGCTTGGTCCTGCTGGACGAGGTCGGAGCTTCGACCTCGCCCGAAGAGGGTGCGGCGCTGGCCATCGCGATTCTCAAAACGCTGAACGAGCGCGAGGTGCGGGTGGTCGCGACCAGCCACTTCTGGACCTTGAAGCTCTACGTTCAGGACCACGCCCGGATGATGAACGCAGCGATGGGTATGGCCGGCGCTCCGACTTACCGGCTGACACTGGGACTGCCCGGTGAGTCGAGCGCGCTGGACGCGGCCCGGGCCGCCGGCTTGCCCGAGGCGTTGCTCGAGCGCGCCCGAGAGCACGTGGGCCAGGGCTGGGTTGACCTGGCCGGGCGCCTGCGACAGCTTCGGCAGGAGCTGGACCGGGCGCGGGCCGCGCGTACCGATGCCGAGCGGCAGTTGGCGATCGCGGCGCGGGTGAAGGCCGAGTACGAGAGCAAGCTCGGCGAGTTCCGGGCCGAGGAGAACCGGCTGCGCGAGCGTGAGGTAGTTCGGCGGCGCAAGATGCTGGAGGAGACCCGTCGAGAGATTGAGAACCTAGTCCGGGAGATACGCGAGAGCCAGGCCAGCCGCGAGGCGATTGTCCGGGCCAAGCGCGCGGTCGAGAAGCGGCTCGGTGAACTGGAGGCAGAGGCAGGGCAAGTCGAGGAGGCGGAGGATGACCGGGCGGGTCAACCCGGCGAGAACAGGCTCTTTGCGGTCGGCGACCTCGTTGAATCGCGCACACTTCGTCAGCGTGGACGGGTCGAGGCGGCGGACGTTACGGGCCAATCGTGCAGAGGGCGGGAGCCCGAGTTGGTGGTGGCTTTCGGCAGTGTCCGAATGCACCTGCCGGCCGCGGACTTAAGCCCGGTTACAGACGGGGAAGCGGACGGAGAAGGGCAATCGTCCCCGTGGACCGGGGTGAACACCGGTCCAGAGGTGTCCCTGCAGTTGAACCTCCTTGGACAGACTCGTGAGGAGGCCCTCGAACAGGTTGACGGCTACCTGGCCGAGGCGAGCGCGGCCGGTCTCGGGGAGGTCAGGGTGTTGCACGGGAAGGGCACGGGCGTGCTCCAGCGCGCGGTTTGGAGGGCGCTCAGGCTTGACGCCCGTGTCAGCGGCTTTCGCTTCGCGGAGCTGAATGAGGGTGGCCGGGGCGTTACGGTTGTGGAACTGCGGACGGAGGCAGAGTGATCAGTCCCGAAACGATCGAGCGCATCCGCACCGAGACCGATATTGTCGAGTTCATCGGCGGGTACCTGCCGCTGAAGAAGGTGGGTCGAAACTTCCGCGGGCTCTGTCCGTTTCACCCGGACCGGAGTCCGTCCTTCTATGTCAGCCCGGAGCGTCAGACATTCCACTGTTTCGGTTGCGGCGCGGGCGGCAACGCGATCGGGTTCGTGATGGAGCGCGAGAAGCTGGCCTTTCCGGAGGCGGTGCAATTCCTGGGTCGGCGGCTGGGCATCGAGGTGACCGCCGATCGGTCCGGGCCGCACCAGCCGGTCTATGACGCCTGCGAGCAGGCGTCGCGGTTCTACGAGGCGCAGTTGCGTCGGAGCGATACCGCGCTCGGGTACCTGGTTCGACGCAGTATCGCTCCCGATGTCGTCAAGAGGTTTCGTCTTGGCTACGCACCCCCGGGCAACCGATTGCGGGGAGAGGTCAAGCGACAGGGCTGGAGCCTGGAGGGTTTCCGCCGCGCGGGACTGCTCGTGGACCGGGGCAGTGGGCCGGTTGACTACTTCACGAACCGGCTGATGTGCCCGATATTCACACCGGGCGGAAGAGTCATCGGGTTCGGTGGCCGGGTGCTTGATGAGCGGGAGCCGAAGTACCTGAACTCGCCCGAGACTGAGGTCTACCGCAAAGGCGACGGGCTCTTTGGACTCTTCCAAGCCAAGGCGCATCTGCGTGAGTCGCCGGCCCTGCTGGTCGAGGGTAACTTCGATCTGCTGGCGCTTGCCGGTCAGGGCTTTCCGAATACGGTTGCGCCGTTGGGAACCGCCTTTACGCTCGGACAGGCGCAACTCATCCGGCGGTACGCTGGCGATGTCATCGTTCTGTTCGACGGTGATGAGGCGGGCCTGAGAGCAACGAGGCGCGTGCTCGACCCGCTGCTGCGGGCCGGGCTCGATGTGAAGGTGGTCCGGCTGCCGGAGGGCTTGGACCCGGACGATTTCATCCGACGCTCCGGCCGCGATGCCCTGGCGGGGCTCATCGCCGGCGCCGTGGATTTCGTGGGCTTCCTAGTCGGCGAAAGGTTGCCGGACGGTGTTGCCGATCAGCGGCAGGTGCTGGGCGAACTGGTGGCCCTGCTTCGTGTGATACCGGACCCGGCGACCAGCGAACTCTATGCTAACCGGGTGGCCGGGTTGTTCCGGGTGGACAAGCGGGTGCTGGTCCGGGATGCGCTTCCGGCACCACAACCGCGGCGGAAGGCGGCAATGCGTCCGGATTTCGAGGAGATGGTCGCGGCAGCGATTGTGCAGGATGCCGCGCTGGCCGAGATTGCGTCGGAGTTGGAACTCCCGGCATTGCTGTCCGATGTCGGGATCCGCGAGATTGTCGAACAGGCGATAGCCTGCCGGCAGGAGCCGGGCTACGGTCCGGCGCTGCTACTGGACAAGTTCGAGGATGAGGCAACCCGGCGGCGGATCGCAGGCTGGACGCTGCGCGACGGCGGTGGGCACGCACCAGCCGAGTTCCGCGAGCGGATACGCCAGAAGTTGAACGCAAGACTGCATCTGCAGGATGGCATGCTGGAGCGGGTCGAGCAGTTGGCCCGGGAGCTTGAGAAGCTTGATGATTCGGCGAAGGTTTTGACAGGAGATACCAATGAGCAGGAAAGAGACGAAGAAGGACAGTAAGACCGGGCGAGCCAAGCCGAAGGCGAAGAGCCGGAAGCCGGGCGAGAAGAGCGCGAAGCCCGTGAAGAGGAGGGCGTGCGCCGGGGCGTCGGCACGCAAACCGAGGCCGGGCCGCAAGCCCCTGGTGCGTGTAGCGAAGTCGAAGCAGGCCGAGCAGGTCGAAGAGGCTGAGAGCACCGAAGAATCGGCGGTCTTCGAAGCCGATACCGGCGTGGACGATGTCGAGGAACGCGGTCAGTGGCTGGACAACATCCACGAGCGGGCGTCCCGGGACCGACGGATAACCTACGAAGAGTTGGACGAACTGCTACCCGACAAGGTGCTGATGTCCTCGGAACAGCTCGACCGGCTCATTGCCGAGCTCGCCGCCGAGGGCATCACCGTTACTGACAGCCACGACAAGCCCGCAGCCGCGCTCAAGCGTGGCCCCAAGCCGGTTATCCAGCGGACTGAGGACCCGACCAAGTCCTATTTCCGCGAGCTCTCCAAGCTCTCGTTGTTGACCCGTGAGGAGGAGATTCACTACTCGCGCGAGATGGAGGAGGGGTACGACGGCATAATCCAGTTCATGTTCCGGCCGATGGCGATGATGCGGAAGCTGGTCGTCGAGTGCGAGGCGGTTGATGAGGGCACGAAGTCGCTTGATCAGCTGGCCCGGGTCGAGTTCGAATGTCTCTTCGACCAGAAGGCCCTGCACCGGGACCGTCAGCGTTTCGTCAATGCCGTCAAGCGGATTGCCAGGGCGGCGGACCGAATCGAGGAACTCCAGGCCCGCAAGCCGGTCACCCCGGCGGCCCGGGTTGAAATCGAGGAACTCCAACGCAAGGTCTTTGGCTGGATAAAGAAGCTTCAGTTGCAGCACCAGCTCATCAATATCTTCATGGCTCAGTTCAAGGAGATTGCCAACGACACGCTGGCGCTGGCCGAGGAGGTTAGGCAGGCCAAGGTCGAACAGCGCGACCGGACCGACGAGGTCAAAGAGATCAAACGGCGCCTGCGGGAACTGTTGGACTACCTCGGGGCACCGGTGAGCGAGGTACGCCAACTGCTCGACGATATGGCGGATTGTGAGAAGCGGATTCTCGCCGCCCGAGACAAGATGATAGAGGGCAATGTCCGGCTTGTTATATCAATTGCCAAGCGCTACGTCAATCGCGGGCTCGAGTTCGCGGACCTGCTTGAGGAGGGTAACGTTGGGCTGATCAAGGCGGTCGAGAAGTTCAACTACCGCAAGGGTTTCAAGTTCTCGACCTACGCGACCTGGTGGATAAAGCAGGCTATCACCCGGGCGATTGCCGACCAGTCACGAACGGTGCGGGTACCGGCGCACATCATTGACGCCATCAACAAGGTCGCTAAGCTCCAGCGCAAGTTCATGCAGGAACGCGGCCGTGAGCCGTCGGTGTCCGAAATCGCCCAGCGACTCTCGACTCCGAAGGAGAAGATCGAGGCTTTGACTAGGATATCTCAGTTCGGGGTCTCGCTCGACAAGCCGGTTGACGAGGACGAGTCGAGCTTCATCGGCGACTTCATCTGCGACGAGAAGAGCGCTTCACCCTCGCACGCGGCCGGGATCTCCCTGCTCCAGGAGAAGCTCGAGCAGGCGCTTAAGGTACTCTCCAAGCGCGAGGAGAAGGTGCTCAGGCTTCGTTTTGGGCTCGGAGACGGTTGCCCGCGTACGCTCGAAGAAGTCGGACAGATCTTCAATATCACCCGCGAGCGGGTTCGGCAGATTGAGGCCAAGGCGCTCAAGAAGCTTCGCCACCCGGCGCGACTGCGCAAATTCGAGTCCTTGCGGGACATGCTGTCATAGACGATGGCGAACCGGGCGGGTCGAGGAGACGGAAGGGACAGGTCGTTAGGGAAAGGATGGAAGGGACAGGATAGCGGAGGTCTGCAGTCCGGGCTCTACGTGGTATCGACACCGATCGGGAATCTCGGTGACGTTACCGCTCGGGCGCTTGAGGTTCTGCGAGCGGTGGACGCGGTAGCTTGCGAGGACACTCGCCGCACCGGTTTGCTGCTGCATCGTTTGCAGGTGCCGGCCCGGCTGGTCTCCTACCACGACCACAACAAGCTCCGCCGTACGCCCGAGTTGGTCGAGATGCTCAGGCAGGGCAAGCGCATCGCGTTGGTTGCTGATGCCGGGACGCCCGGGGTGTCCGACCCCGGTTTCTACCTCGTTCGGGCCGCGGTCGAGGCTGGCCTGCGCATAGTGCCCGTGCCCGGTGCCTCGGCGTTGCTTTCGGCCCTGGTTGTTTCCGGACTGCCTTGCGACCGTTTTGCCTTTGAGGGTTTTCTGCCGCGTCGCGAGGGGCGCCGGCGCAAGCGGCTCCAAGCCCTCGCCGCAGAGTCCAGAACGATGGTGTTCTTTGAGCCCGGTCGCCGGCTGTTGTTGCTGCTCAAGGACATGTTGGAGCTGTGGGGTGACCGCGAGGTAGTCGTTGCGCGGGAACTGACCAAACTCCACGAAGAGGTTATTCGCGGTCGTTTGTCCGAGCTGATCGAAGGGCTGTCCGAGCGGGAACCCAGAGGCGAGATGACCATTGTGGTGGCGGGACATGCAGGAGAAGCATAAGCGGGCGGGGCGCCGGCTCTTCCGACCGCTCGTCGAGCTGCTGGCCCGCGCCCGGGTTTCACCAAATGCGGTGACGCTGACTGCGCTGCCATTCAGCATAGCCGCGGCCTGGCTGTTCGCCTCCGGGCGCCTTATCTGGGCCGGCGCGGCGCTGGCCGGGGGTGGCCTTTGCGACCTGCTTGATGGCGAACTCTCGCGGCTCTCCGGACGGCAGAGTGACGCCGGCGCGTTTCTCGATTCGACGATGGACCGGTTCAGTGAGGCACTGGTGTTCGTTGGTATCAGTTGGTATTACCGTACCAGCCCGGCGTTGGCGTTGCTGGCGGTGTCCGCGCTCGTGCTGTCGTTGATGGTGAGCTACGTCCGGGCGCGCGCCGAAGGGCTGGGTCGTGACTGCAGTATAGGCCTATTCGAACGGCCGGTGCGGTTGCTGATCCTGCTTCTGGGCGCGCTCGCACCAGGCGCGGCCTGGCTGCCGATTGCGCTCGGGCTCGTCGCCCTCGGCAGTGCCTTCACTGTCGGCCAACGGCTGGTTCATGTACTGCACCGCCGCGACTGATGAAGACGGTTCCAGGATGACCCGAGCGCGGCGACCGGGGAGTGTAGGTCCCGGCTTTCCGGACCAGACCGGCCGGGAACTGACCGCACAGCAACCGGTGTCGCGAGCTTTGCTGGTCGGGCTGGCGTCGAGCAATCGCGAGCGCTGGGTCCGGGCGGATTCGCTTGATGAACTCGGGGCGCTGACCCGGACCGCGGGCGGAGAGGTGGTCGAGAAGCTGGTGCAGGTCCGTGACCGGATTGACCCGGCGCTCTACTTCGGCCGCGGTTTCGCCCGCCGGCTCGGCGAGCTATGTTTCGAGGCCGCAGTTAACCTAGTGATCGTGGACGAGCCGTTGAGCCCGACCCAGCAACGCAATCTCGAGAGAGAAGTCGGGGTGCGCGTGATCGACCGTTCGGCTCTGATCCTGGACATCTTCGCCGTTCACGCCCGGACCGCGGAGGCACGGCTCCAAGTCGAGCTTGCCCAGCTCGAGTACCGACAGAGCCGGTTGGTCGGTACACGTGAGGAACTCTCCCGCTTGGGCGGCGGCATCGGCACACGCGGGCCGGGGGAGACACAGCTCGAGGTTGACCGGCGCCGGATTCGTCAGCGCATCACCGCGCTGCGGCGCGGGCTGGAGAAGGTCGCCCGCGAACGGGCCGTTCAGTGCCGGGGCCGTAGTCATCTGCCCCGGGTAGCACTCGTCGGCTACACCAACGCCGGGAAGTCAACGCTTTTCAACCGCCTTGCCCGGGCCCGGGTGCTGGTTTCCGACCGGCTCTTCGCAACTCTCGATGCCAATACCCGCCCCTGGCAGATTGCCGACCACATTCGTTTGCTCCTGACCGATACGGTCGGGTTCATCCGGCACCTGCCCCACGAGCTCATCGCGAGTTTCCGCGCGACGCTGGCCGAGGTGCGCGACGCGGACTTGCTGCTTCACCTTGCCGATGCGACCAACCCGCGGCTTGACGCGACGATAGACGTGGTTCACGATACGCTCGAAGAGGTCGGCGCATCCGGCGTGCATCGTCAGCTCGTTTTCACGAAGACGGACGGCCTGTTCGATGATGCTGGACGTGCCCGGCTGGAGCGGCTCTACTCCGGTGCGGTGTTTCTTTCGGCGCTTACTGGCGAGGGGATTGAAGATCTGAAGCGGGAGTTGGTCGAGCGTATCGAGTCGGGGATGATTGCCTGTCGTTTCAGCCTGCCAGCCGAGCGACAGGACCTCGTGCACCGTGTCCGACGCTCGGGCCGGGTGTTGAGCGAAGCCGGTAGCGGCGGCCGGGTCCAGCTTACGATGCTCGGCTTCCCCGAGGACATCGGTCGGGTTCGCAGCCAGTTGGTCGGATTCGTCGGCGTCCGGGTTAGCGACCGGCCGTTGCCTGGGCCTTGAGCCAGGCAAGAACGAAAGGCTCGATTTCCCCGGCCAGGACCGTCTCGACGTTGTGGCTCTCGACGTCGGTCCGGTGGTCCTTGACGAGCTGGTAGGGGAAGAGGACGTAGGATCGAATCTGGTGGCCCCAAGCGATGTCGGTCTTGCCGGCTTCAAGTTTGCGGCGCTCGGCTTCCTGTTCCTGGCGGGCGCGTTCGTAGAGCCGGGCGCGGAGAATCTTGAACGCATTCTGTTTGTTCTGGACCTGCGAGCGTTCGTTCTGGCAGACGACAACGATACCGGTCGGTTCGTGGGTGAGTCGGACCGCCGAGCTGATCTTGTTGACGTTCTGGCCGCCGTGGCCGCCGGCGCGGAAGGTGTCCACCCGGACCTCATCAGGGTTGAGTTCCACTTCAACGTCCTCGACCTCGGGCAGGACCGAGACTGCGGCGAAGCTGGTATGTCGCTTGCCGCTGGCGTCGAAGGGCGAGGCGCGCACGAGGCGGTGGACGCCGTGCTCGCTCTTGAGCAGGCCATATGCGTTGGTGCCGAAGACTTCGATGCTGGCGTCCTTGATGCCGGCTACATCGTCCTGCTGGAGGCTCAGTATCCGGTGCTTGAGATCCTGCATCTCGACGTAGCGGGTGTACATCCGTAGTAGCATTTCGGCCCAGTCGCAGGAGTCAACGCCGCCGGCTCCGGCGTGAACCTGGAGAATTGCCGGTCGGGTATCTTCGGGCGACCGGAACAGTCCACGTTCCTCGAGCGCGGTCAACTCTCGGTCCAGCCGGGCCAGCTGTTCGGCGAGCTCGCTCAAGGTCGAATCGTCGTCAGCGAAGACCGACGCCATTTCGGCTGCTTCGCTGAGTTCCCGTTCGAGATGCTGGTGGCGGTTAGTGACGTCTTCGATTGCCGCCGAGCGGCGCATTACGTCCTGGGCCCGGGCCGGGTCGTTCCAGAAGCCGGGTCGCGAGCTTTGTTCCCGGAGCCGGGTCAGTTCTTCGGCGCGTCCGGCAAGGTCAAAGAAACTCCCTTGCCGAACGGAGGCGTTCGAGCAGTTCGCGGGCCCGCTGGGGGAGCGGGGTGTTGTCCCGCACTTCGGTCATGCCGGTGTATCAGTCCTTGTCTGAGGCGGCTTCTTGCGGCGGCGGAGCGTCGGGCGCGGTCTTCTTCGTGGCCCGGGGTTTCTTTGCGGGCTTGGGTTTGGGCTCGGCCCGTTTCGCAACGAGGGCTGCCCTGCGGGTGGTCTTGACCTTGGTCGGGGCTGTATCGCCGAAGCGGCGGCGGAACTTCTCGACCCGCCCGGCGGCGTCAATCAGCTTCTGCTTGCCGGTGAAGAACGGGTGGCAGGCGGAACAGATATCAACCGACAGCTTCGGCTTTGTCGCTCGGGTGTTGACGGTATTGCCACAACTGCAGGTGATGACGCAGTCAACGTACTTGGGATGAATCTTTTCTTTCATACTATGCTACCCTTCGCTCATCGCTTCAAGGAAGTACTTATTATTCCTTGTACGGCGCAGTTTGTCAAGGATGAACTCCATCATCTCGACCGGGTTCAGCTCGGCAAGGAGCTTGCGCAGGACCCAGACGCGGCTGATTTCCAGTGAAGAGAGCAGTAGTTCTTCCTTGCGGGTGCCGGAGCGCTGGAGGTCGATGGCCGGGAAGATACGGCGGTCGGCGAGCTTGCGGTCGAGAATGAGCTCCATGTTGCCCGTGCCCTTGAACTCTTCGAAGATGACCTCGTCCATCCGCGAACCGGTCTCGATGAGGGCGGTAGCGATGACGGTCAGGCTTCCGCCTTCCTCGATGTTGCGGGCGGCACCAAAGAACTTCTTGGGCTTCTGGAGCGCGTTCGAGTCGAGCCCGCCGGACAGGGTTCGACCCGAATGGGGCACGACGAGGTTGTGGGCACGGGAGAGTCGGGTGATGGAATCGAGCAGGATGACGACGTCCTTGCCGCTCTCAACCAGCCGCTTCGCCTTCTCCAGTACCATGTTGGCGACCTGGACATGACGCTCGGGCACCTCGTCGAAAGTCGAGCTGATGACCTCGGCGTTGATCGAGCGCTCCATGTCGGTGACCTCTTCGGGGCGCTCGTCAATAAGCAGAGCTATGAGCTTGACCTCGGGGTGGTTGGTGGTGATGCTGTTGGCGATCTTCTGGAGGACAATCGTCTTACCGGCGCGGGGCGGCGAGACGATGAGTCCACGCTGGCCCTTCCCGATCGGGACGAAGAGGTCAATGATACGTTTCGTCCAGTCGTTTTCGGACTCGACTTCGAGGTTGATGCGTTCTTGGGGGTAGAGCGGGGTGAGCGCGTCAAAGGGCACCCTGGTGCGGAGCCCTCCGATGTCACCACCGTTGATTGAATCAATGCGCAGGAGCGCGAAGTAGCGTTCGGAGTTCTTCGGTGGGCGTGCTGTGCCGACGATGCTGTCGCCGGTCTTGAGGTTGAGCTTCTTGATTTGCGACGGCGATACGTAGATGTCGTCGGACGAGGGCAGGTAACTGTAGTCGGGCGAGCGCAGGAAACCGAAGCCCTCGTCAAGAATCTCGAGCACGCCCGATACCTCGACGCCATCCCCCTTGTTCTTGCGCTTGCGGGCGTCTGCCTCGAGGATGGCCATCACAAGGCCGGGCTTGCGCTTATCGCGGTAGCCTTGGATGCCGAGCTCTTCCGCAATCGCGTAGAGCTCGCTCATCTTCCTGCCGGATAGTTCTTCCTGGTTCATTCCAACGTCCTCCTGGGACTGGCCCGGTCGGGGTGGTCAAGTGACCGGTCATCGCTGGTTTCGGATGCGGGCGACCGGGGCTTTACTATCGGGAGATTGAAACCGGGCTGGTCTCCAGCCGGTCTATAGAACGGCCAAGTATAGTCGGCTCGGATTCCGTGTCAACAAAGATTGCGCCGTGTGTGTGGATGCAACGCGATAATGTCATAGCTAACTACAACGCGAAAATGTCATACCTGCCTGCTTGGATGGTGTGGTAGTGTCAAATCTTCTGTGTAACTTGGCACTGTGTTCACGCTACGCGGCGCTTAGTTCTGGATTTGGTTCGGCGACCGCTCTGCCACCGTACCTCCCACTGTCGGTTCGCCTTCTGAAACAGCGCGCAGACTATCCGGTCGCAACTCTCGTTGTTGGCAAAGGTGCACATCGGCCGCGTCCGCTTCCGTAGCTCCCGGAACTGCCGCTCAATGGCGTTGGTCGTACGCACCCGCTTCCACAGCTCCGGTTCCTTGCTCAGCACCCGCATGTGCGCCAACAGATCCTCGATGTCACCTTCCAGGCAAGCGACCGCCTTCGGCGCCAGTTCCCGCCACTGCTTCGCCCAGCGGCGACAGCGTTGGGCCGCTGTCCGGTAGTTCGGCGCCTGATAGATGCTCCGTGCGCCGCCGAGACAGGTCTGGCGATGCTTGGCCGGCACTTTCTGCATGACATTGCGTAGCTTGTGGACCCAGCAGCGTTGCCGCGCAACATGCGGGTAGACCACCGTCTGGGCCGCGTTTACGCCCCCGCCGCCATCCACGGTTACCAGATCCAGCCGCTCGCCCTTCACTCCACGACGGGACAAGTCTTCCAGGAATGCTGTCCATTCCGCCTCGCTCTCGCTCTGTGCCACCCGGAAGTCAATGACCTCCCGCCGGCCATCGAACCGTATACCGTAAGCCACCAGCACCGCCTTCTTCACTACCTTGTAGCCGCTCACCTTCACCCATACGCCATCCAGCATCAGAACGCGGTACTCGTCCGTAAGCGGCCGCCGGTGAAACTTCCGTACCTCCTCGTCCAGAAGCTGCACAATGTTTGAGACCGCACTGGCGCTCAGCCGTACACCCCACAGCCGGTCCAGCAACTCACCCACTTCACGAGTACTCGCCCCGCCCAGAAACAGCGCCCGGATGTAATTGTCCGCCGCCCGCAGACGCCGGCGATAACGCTCGAACACCTTGGTCCGGAACCCGCCGGACCGCAACCGCGGCACCAGCAACTCACGGATCATCCCGAAGGCGGTGAGCAGATTCCGCCTGTAGTAGCCGTTGCGCTGGCCACTGCGACGCTTCGCCCGCTTGTACGGCTGAGCACAGACCAGAGCGGTCCGCTCGGCTTCCATCAAGCCTTGGAGAAACAGTCTCAGAGAGTTACGCATCGGCCGGTACACAGCCTCCATCTCGTCGTCCTGGAAGAAGTCCTTGAACTCCTGCCAACGCTCGATATAGTCCTTCTGAGACAGATGCAGATAGTATGGTTCGGGTATGGGTCTATCCTCCATGGTTTGAAAACACTATATCATACCGACCGGTCGAGCCTGAAGGATAACCCAGCCCGACCTCTCTCCAGGCAAGTTACACACGAATAAGCATACTACCGGATGGTGTTACCGGTTTGACGCCCCGGCGGGTTGTTCTATAATCAAGTGAGCATCTGTGACCCATAAACTAGAGTGCCGACCGGGTAACCGGGCACAACCGGTCCGGACCGGCAGGCGTTGAAGCGATATGCCTGCCACTGACCAGTCTTGCGGAGGTGTCATCCGCTCGCGATTGGCTGTCTTGCGGCGCCAGCGGCTGGCCAATGATCTTCCCGCGCTTGTTCTTCTTGCCGTCGGCCTGCTTGCGGCCGGGGTCGTGTTGACGGCGCTGTTGTTCTGGAGCGGCTGGGTGTTGCTCGGGCTACTACTGCCGTTCGGTCTCGTTGTCGGTCGCTGGCTGGCCGGCCTGCGGCGGCGGCAACTTGCCTACGCGGTCGAGGCCGCGTTCCCGGCCGTGGCCGGTCGCCTCGTGGCGGCGCTCGACCTTGCCGACCAGCCGGAGACGCGCGAGGGCTATTCGGCTGAGCTTCAGCAGGCCGCGGTGCGGTCGGTCGAGGATGATATGCGGGGGCTTCCGCTCACCCGGCTGTGCCGCCGGGGCCGTCTTGTGCGGGCCGGGCTGGTTGCCGCTGTCGGGGTCGGGCTTCTGCTGGTCGGTCGGTTGGCACTGCCGGCGCGGTTCGAGGTCGGGCTGGCCAATGCTCTCGCCCGGGACCGGTTGCCGGTGCGGTTCGCTGTTGTGCCGGGCGACACCGCAGTGCTTCCCGGGACCGAGGTCGTGGTTGAGTGTCGCGTGGAGCCGGCCGGGGCTTTCCGGGCGGTCACCTTTGAGGCGGCCGGCCGGCCGCGCAAGCGACTGCCGCTGGTTGACGGTGTGGCGCGGGTCGAACTGTATGCGACGCACGAGCTGAGCTACCGGTTCCGGGCCCTGGCCGCAGTCTCGGCTGAGCACCGGGTCTGTGTGCTGGAGCCGCTGGGCATTGAGGAGTTGAGCTTCACCTGTCGGTACCCGCCTTACTCCGGCTTGCCCGAGGTCCGCAGTGCGGGGCCGGACCTGGTTGCACTGGTCGGTTCGGAGTTCACCGTCACCGGCCGAGCCAACCAGGAACTGTCCGAGGGTCGGTTGGTGTTCCCGGTCGATACCGTCGAGCTTGAGCCTGGGCCGGGCCGGGCTTTCACCGGCGCGTTTACCGTGCGCCGGGATGACCGTGGGGTCTTTCAGCTGCGGGACGGACAGTTCGACGGTGACTGGCAGGAGTGCGGGTTCGTGACGGTCCGGGCGGTGCCGGATGAGACGCCGCTGGTCCGAGTCCTGCGGCCGGGTCGGGATGTGGACCTGCCGATGAGCATGCAGCTTCCCCTGCTCATCAACAGCCTAGACGATTATGGTCTCGGCGCGCTCTGGCTGCGGTGGGACCGAGACAGCCTGGACCGCCGCGCCCGCATCAGGAGTCTGGCCGGCCGACGCGAGGATACGACGCTTTACGTCTGGGACCTGTCCGACCTGGGATTGCTGCCGGGCGAGGTCATACGCTACCGGGTCGAGATCACCGACAACGACGTCGTGTCCGGACCTAAGACCGGCCGCAGTGACGTCTACGAGGTGCGGTTCCCGACGATGGAGGAGATCTATAGCGC
>DSBX01000059.1 GCA_011049385.1 Caldifarciminota bacterium
AAATGTCTTCCTGCCAACGGTCCTTTCTACCCTGCATTGTCGTGGGGCTCCTTTCGGTTGGGCGTCACTACCTATTAGACTCCAGAACGCCCAGAAAGATGTCAATAGTTTTTCAACAGCCCCCAATGCTGGCATTTATTTCGGCTGTGTTCACTGTGATTCTTATGTCGAGCGGCAATGCGCATGCACATTGCGATACGCTGGATGGGCCAGTAGTCGCTACAGCCCGGGAAGCCCTTGCGTCAGGTGATGTCACGCCATTGCTCAAGTGGGTTTCAACAGAAGAGGAAGAAAACATTAGGGACGCCTTTAAACGTACGTTGGAAGTGCGCAAACTTGGAGGCGAAGCCAAGCAATTGGCCGACATGTATTTTTTTGAAACCTTGGTTCGCATTCATCGGGCCGGAGAAGGGGCGCCTTACACAGGCTTGAAACCGGGCACGGCCGTAGATCCGGCGGTGGCCCTGGCGGATAACGCAATCGAAAGCGGATCTGTGGACAAACTATCCAATGTGCTGACCCAGGCCCTTGATAAGGGCATCAGAGAGCGGTTTGAGCGGGTGATGAAAACCCGTCAACATGCCGATGAAAGCGTGGCAGCTGGTCGTGAATTTGTCGAGGCATATGTCCAATTCACCCACTATGCTGAAGGTATCCACGGCTTACTGAAAAAGGGCGGATCTCATCACGAACACCCATAACCACCTTTGAATTGTAACTTTTAATGGATGATGCTGAGCGCAATAAAATGCGCTCAGCATTCAATCGTTAAGATTTCCTGCAGTAGGCGCCGTGGGATTTTCAATGTAACGATCTATCACGGAATGGCCAGAAAATCAGGGATTTGGAGTTGTTCATGGCCGTGAGAAAAAGCATTAATGTTCTCGATAAATATGGAGGGAGGAACAAAGTATGCCTAACTATCGTGAAAGAATACATAAGGCTTGTGTATTGATGGAGCACCACGGACGGGGATGTCCCTATCTTAGTTGAAATTTGGAATAGCGGTTCCCCTGCCCGGAGTGTAGAATCCGGGTTGTTCGATAATTACAAAAGGAGAACCGCTATGAGAAGTAGAAGAACATATCGGAAGAAAGTGTTCGGTGCAAGTCCGGCTGATCGGCTTGCTGCCCGCCGTGTGTTGGCTGCGCTCGACGGGAAGTCGGTGTACGAAATGCTGCAGGAAGGGTTGCATAGCGTCGCGATGGAGATTGGCCGCCTGGTGGCGATCGGGCTGCTGGATGATGAGGTGACCAAGCTTTGCGGAGAACGGTACCTGCACAACGGCAGCCGCACGATGGTGCGCCACGGTCATCGGCGTGGTTGGGCCGAGGTGGCCGGGCAGAAGGTTCCGCTCGGGCGGCCGCGGGTGCGGCACACCGACGGCAGCGGCGAGGCGCGGCTTCCGGTCTACGGGTTGTTGCAGCAGGCAGGTAACTTCGATGAGGCGGTGCTGCGGCGAGTGGTGCATGGCGTCTCGACTCGCAGCTACGAGCAGGTGATAGAGGATGCGCGGGAAGGGTTCGGGGTGAAGCGGGCTTCAGTCAGCCGGCGGTTTGTCCGGGTAACGGGAGAGCAGATTCGCCGGTTCTGTGAGCGGCGGTGGGACGGGGTGCCGTTTGTAGCCATCATCATCGACGGGAAGAGTTTTGCGGGCGAGATGATGGTGACAGCGCTGGGCATAACCGCCAGTGGGGAAAAGCACATACTGGGTCTGCGGCAGGGGGCATCCGAGAATGCCCAGGTATGCAAGGAGCTTCTGGAGTCGTTGCGTGAGCGCGGTGTGGCGACGGGTGTCCCGACGCTGTTTGTGTTGGACGGGGCGAAGGCGCTGCATGCGGCGGTGCGCAGCGTCTGGGGCGACTGCGCGATAATCCAGCGCTGTCAGGTCCACAAGAAACGCAATGTCAGATCCCATCTCGACAAGAAGTACTGGGCGGAACTCGACCGGCGGCTGGCCGAGGCTTGGGGAGAAAGGGACTATGAGCGGGCGTTGGAGCTGATGAAGCAGACGGCGGCCTGGCTTGCGCGGATTAACCCTGACGCGGCAGCGAGTCTGCGGGAGGGCATGGCCGAGACGTTGACGGTGGTGCGGCTGGGGGTGGCCCCGGCACTGCGGAAGACCTTGTCGAACACCAATGTCATCGAGTCGGCGTTCAGCGTTACAGAGCAGGTGACGAAGCGGGTGAAACACTGGCGAGCGGGCAATATGCGTTGGCGCTGGTGTTTGGCCGGGCTGCTACATGCCGAGCAGCATTTCCACCGAGTGGCCGGCTACCGACGCATTGCCGCCCTGGTCAAGGTGCTCGATGCACTGTCGCCTAAGGTTGACAGTACAGAAAAGGTTGCGTAGAGTCTAACGTGAAGTGGGAACCGTAGCCAAAATTTCAACTAAACCGGGGACATGCTCTAAGAGGCCTCAAGGAGAATGACCGCGTGACCTTCTTGACCCGGGGTAACTGACCCCATGTCCTACGACTCCTCCATCGAATGGACCGAGGCGACCTGGAACCCGACCACCGGGTGCAGTCCGGTCAGCGCCGGGTGCACAAACTGCTACGCGCGGCGGTTGGCCCTGCGGTTGCAGGCGATGGGCAATCCGAACTACGCAGACGGGTTTCGGCTCACCCTGCACGAACACATGCTCGGGGTGCCGCTTTCGTGGCGCAAGCCCCGGATGGTGTTCGTGAACTCGATGTCGGACCTGTTCCATACCCACGTGCCGTTCAGCTTCACTGATTCGGTGTTCGAGACGATGCGGGCCTGCCCCCGGCACATCTTCCAGTTGCTGACCAAGCGCAGTGCCAAACTGCTGGCCTATGCGCGGCGGCTTGAGCGCTGGCCGGAGAACGTCTGGGCCGGGGTCACGGTCGAGGACGCCCGGGTCAAGAGCCGGATTGCGGACCTGCGCGCGGTCCCGGCCGCGGTGCGCTTCCTGTCCTGCGAGCCGTTGATTGCCGACGTCGGCAGTCTGCCGCTCGACGGCATCCACTGGGTGATTGTCGGCGGCGAGTCCGGACCGGGCGCACGGGAGATGAAGGAGTCCTGGGTGCAGTCCATCCGGCGGCAGTGCGAGGATGCCGGGGTCGCGTTCTTCTTCAAGCAGTGGGGCGGGGTGCGCAAGGACCTGACCGGCCGGGAGCTGAACGGCCAGGTCTATGACGAACTGCCCGAACTGCATCCCGGCCTCGTGGCGGCCGAGAGCCTGCTCGTCGGTGATGCCCCCCGGCCCGGCGCTCAGCGGTAGACCATCCGGAAGCCCAACTCGCCGGACAGCGCCTTGGTGCTTTGCCGAATCGCCTTCTCGGCCGCGACCAGCCCGGTGCGGGTCAGGCTGAAGTTCTGCAGTTCGCGCATCGCAATCAGGTCGAGCGCGGTCGCCTTCATCCAGTCAATCTCGGTGTTGTAGCCGCAGACCGCCTTCGCGCCCGAGGCGTCGAGAAAATGCCGCACCCGGACGGCCGGCACGTCCAGCACCGAGCAGGCGCCGAAGTAGACCAGCCGGTTGCGGCACCGGCCGCCGAGCCGCTCGCCGAGTTGTTCCAGGGTCAGGCAGACCTTACTGCTGATGACGAGCTCGCCCGGCCGGCCGTGAAACGCCAGGTACAGGAGCCGGTACTGCGCGTAGCGCCGCAGTCGCCACCTGTCCACGAGGAACTCGATTTCTTCCAGCGTCGAGCAGTCCCGGTAGATGAACTTGATGCCCGCGTTCAGGTCCAGGAGTTCCAGCACCGGCCGGACCGAGGCGTTCACCGCGAAGTCGTCGTCCCAGTTGCCCTCGATGCAGAAGATGCGTTTGGGATACTTCATCGCCGACAGTCAACAGCAGGGAAACGGAATGTCAAGCGGACGAAGTCCTGAACCACAGAGGCACAGAGCGGAAGGAGAGGAAGTGGTCCGGTGCGGCGAATGCGGCGCGGGTCAGCGCCGCGGGAAGATGGTTTCGACCGCGGAGGAGTCGGCCCAGCCGCCTTCGCCGCCCGGCGCCTGAAGGAGAACCCACGCCCCGCGCCGCTCGCGGACCACGACTTCCAGCCCGTCGTGGACGACAATCAGGTCGCCGTAGTCTTCGCCCGGGCCGGAACGCAGGGCGACTTCGGGCCGGATGACGACCGCCCGGTCCGGGCTGAGCTCGCCCGACCAG
This sequence comes from Caldifarciminota bacterium, assembly GCA_011049385.1. Classification (GTDB taxonomy): domain Bacteria; phylum Hydrothermota; class Tepidihabitantia; order Tepidihabitantales; family Tepidihabitantaceae; genus DSBX01. The sequence continues at coordinate 4,145 of DSBX01000059.1, forward strand.
CTCAGCCGGGAGCCGACCGCGTAACCGAACAGAAGAAACAGAATGAGCGCGGGCCAGAGCCAGGCCCGGGCACGGGTGTAGGCGAGCAGTCCGAAGCAGGCCGCACAGAGCAGAAACAGAAGCCCGGACAACAGGCCGGCAAGCGCCGGCGACAGCAGGCGCAGAACCCGCACCAGCGCGGCCAGCACCGGGTTGACCGCGGCCGCGGGCCGGTCGCGCCGCCAGGCCCGGGCGAACTCGAGGTTGTGCACGATGTCCGGGTCCCCGGGCGCGAGCACAAAGGCCCGGTTGTAGTCGGCAATCGCCCGGCCGACCTGGCCGAGTTTGAAACGGGCGTTGCCCCGGTTGTAGTAGAGCGCGGCGTTGGGGGCCCGGACCGCGGCCGAGTCGTACTGCTCGACCGCGCGGATGAACTCCCCGGCCTCGTAGGCCTCGTTGCCCGCAACGAATGCGCGGCGACGATGGTCCTCCGCCAACCGCATCCCCTCCCTTTCATTCCCTGCCCCTTGAGAGGGAGGGAGGGGTGAGGGTGACCCGTCGGCCGCGGCGAGAAGCAGTGCGAGGAGGAGTGAGGTCACAGTTTCTCCAGCAGTTCGCGGGCCTGGTCGAGCAGTTCGTCGGGCCGGCAGGAAACCAGCCCCGGCGAGTAGCGGGCCATCTCGCAGGTGCGGATGAGTTCCAGCAACCGGCGCGCGGTGTCTGCCGCGACCCCGCGCGCGGCCAGCGCCGCGCTCAGTTCGTCGCCGGTCATCCCCGCCACTTCGATGTTGTGGCGGTCCCCGACGTAGCCCGCCACCCCGGCCGCCAGCGCCGCGTAGAACTCGGCTTCCCGGCCCGCGCGCAGGGCCCGGGCCGCGGCCGCCAGCCGCCGCCGGGCCAGCCCGGCGGCGCGGCGGGACCGGGCATAGCCGCGGTCGGCTTCGAGCCGCCGCCGGTGCCGGCCGAGCGCGACCCCGAGCCCGAGCAGGACCAGCCCGGCCGGGTAGAACAGCCAGCCGACCCGGCCCGGCAGGCCCGCACCCGACCAGTCGAACCATTGAACCCTTGAACCCTCGCCCTTGATATGCCTGATGTCCGTGCTCACGACGCGCATCCCGTCCTCTTCTTTATCGTCCCGGGCCGCAACCGGCTGGACCCCGGTCGCGACGAATTCGAGCCGGGGCGTGGTCCGGACGTAGTAGCCGCCCTCGGCCGGGTCGAAGAACCCGAACTCGACCGCGGGCGCGGCGTGCCGGCCGTTGGACTGGGGAATCAACGGGTAGATGAACTCGCGCGTGCCCCGGACCCGGTTGCCGGTCCGGCTGATGCGGTCCCTTGTCTCCGGGTTTAGCACCCGCAGTCCGTGCACCGGCGGCAGTTTCGGCGCACCGATGAGCTGGATGTTGCCCGCGCCTTCGACGCGGACGACGAGGTTGACCGGGGTGCCCGCATCCGAGCTGTCGCGGTCAAGTTCGGCCGAGACCGCAAAAGCGCCGACCCCGCCCGAGAAGCTCGCCGGCCGACCCGAGTCGGGCAGGGGCCGGACCGTCACCGCAATCGGCCTTGACGAGGCCTCGAACGGCTCGGTCGTCTCGAAGAAGAACCCGCCCCGGCGCACCGCCCGGCCCGCGATTCTCATCGCGCCGACTTCGAGCCGGCCCGGCCCGGTCGGGAACAGCGCCACGCGCTTGAGCGTGGCCGCGCTGTACTCGACCTCCCCGAGCCGGCGCGACTGGTAGTCGAGCCGGTCCGCATCGAACAGTTTCTCGGCCCAGAAGCCGGAGAACGGCGGCACCTGGGCGAGCTTGAGGTCCGCGACCCGGGCGCGGGTGTAGAAGGTCCAGGTCACGGTCACCTGCTCGCCCTGCCAGACGTCGGTCCGGTCCGCCCCGGCGATGAGCTGGACTTCATCGGTCGAAACCGGCTCCGCCGCAGGCGGCGCGAACGGGTCCAGGGGCGCGGCGGGCGCGGACCGCGCCGGGGACGGCGACTGGTCCGCCCCGACCACCGTGACCGTCACCGGGCCGGTCGAGTAGGTGTTGCCGCCGTGACTGAGCCGGCAGGGGCCGATGGTGAGTTCGCCTTCCCGGCGCGCGGCCAGTTGGTAGATGAAGCTGACCGTCTCTTCGCGCGTCATCCGGCCGCCCGAGAAGAAGATGTTGGTGGACTGAGAGGAGGTACTGCCGAGCTGGTCGAAGTCGGACAGGTCCGGCAGTTCCGGCCGCGGAATCCGTCCGAGCCCACTGCCGGACACGGTCACGGTCAGCGTGAAGCGCTGGCCGACCCCGACCCGGGTCCGGTCCACCGAGGCGCGGAACTCGAGCGCGGCGGCGGAGCCGATGCCGAGCGCGAGCAGGAGACAGCAGACCGGCAAACGCCCGCGCCTGACCGGCCTGGGGTTCGCATTCCGCAACCCGGTGTCTGCCATACTCCGCACCGGTATCACCAGTCCTTCTCCACCTGCCGCTGTCGGCGCGGCCGGTGCTGTTTCTCCAGCTGTTCGCGCTCCTGCCGCTCCAGCGCCTGCGCTATCCGCTCGGCCTGGTCCGGGTCCATCGCCTGCGGGTCGGGCTCAGGTTGCGGCTGTTCCTGCTCCTGCTCGTCGCCTTCGCCGGACTCATCGGGCTGTTGCTCTTGTTCCTGCTGTTCCTGCTCTTCTTTGAGCCGCAGGCAGAATTCGAGGTTCTGCTTGGCCTGCCGGTCGGCCGGCGAAAGCACCAGCGCCGCCTTGTAGCTGTTGATGGCCGCGTCCAGCCGTCCGGCCCGGAAGAGCGTGTTGCCGATGTTGTACATCGCGTCCGCCTGCCGGGCGGGCTTGCGGTCGGTCAGCGCGAGTTCGAGTTCGCGCAGGGCCTCGTCGTAGCGGCCGAGCTTGTGCAGGGCGTTGCCGGCGTTGAAACGGATGGCGCTCGCGTCCGGCTCGATGACCGTGGCCCGCTGGTAGGCGGCCAGCGCTTCCTCGTACTGACCGCGGGCGTAAAGCCCGTTGCCCCGCCGCATCAGCCCGCCGACATCGGACCCGAAAACCACCGAGACACAGAAAAGGAACAGGAGCATCAGGCGAAAGCTCAAGACGCCGTCTCCTCGTTTCGGTCTTCGGTTCCCGGCTTTGCCCTCAGCCGAGGCTTCAGCTTCAGCCAGGCGCCGCGGCGGTCGTTCAGGGCCAGCGCCGCAACGAACAGCGCCAGCGCGACCGCGAGGAACACCGGGAAGCGCTCGACGTGGTCGGTGAACGTCCCGCCGCCGATTTCTTTCCTGCGGATCCGGTCGAGCTCGGCCCGGAGCCGCGCCGCCGAGAAGCCCTCGACCCGGAAGAACCGGCCCCCGGTCTGCCGGGCGATGGCGATCAGCGCCCGCTCGTCGAGCCGGGAGATGACGATGTTGCCTTCCCGGTCCCGACGGTATTCTTTGAGATTGCCGCGCTCGTCGTGGACCGGAATCGGCGCACCCTCGACCGTCGCGAACGCGACCGGGAAGATGAGCACGCCCGCGTCCACCGCCCGCTGGACCGCCTGGGCGGTATTGCGGCCGTGGTCTTCGCCGTCGGTGACGAAGACCAGCGCCTTGTGGGTGTTCTCGGCCGGGTTGAACAGCCCGAGCGCGGCGTCAATCGCCTTGCCGTAGTCGGTGCCCGGCACCGGCATCGCGTCCGGGTCAATGATATCGAGGAACAGCCGCGCCGCGTCCACGTCCGGGGTCAGCGGGCAGAGCGCCAGCGCCTCGCCCGCAAAGGCGACGATGCCGACCGCGTTGCCGCGCAGGTCGTCGAGCAGGACGGCAAGCTCCGCCCGGGCCCGGGCCAGCCGGTCGGGCTTGACGTCCTCGGCCCGCATTGATTTCGAGGCGTCGAGCGCGATGACGACGTCTATGCCCCGGCCCCGGTAGAGCTGGAGCTCCTCGCCCCACTTCGGCCGGGCCGCGGCCAGGAGCAGGAACCCGAGCGCGAGCACGAAGAGCAGGTTGCGCAGGTGTTCGAGCCAGCGCAACTGGTCCGGCACCAGCCGGGGCAGGAGCCGTGGCCCGACCAGCCGGGCCAGCCGCCGACGCCGGACCCGGGCGAGCAGGAAGAGCAGGACCGCCAGCGCGGGCAGGGCGGTCATCAGCCAGAGGTAGACCGGCTCACCCCAGCGAATCACGGCAACCTCCGGAAGACCGTCGCCGAGAGCAGGACCCCGGCGAAGCCGAACACCAGCGCCAACAGCATCGGCAGGCCGGCCCGCTCGTAGTAGACGGTATGCCGGCGGGCCTTGAATTCGGTCGGCTGGAGCCGGTCAATCTCTTCGTAGACCCGGGCCAGCGCCGCGTCGTCGGAGGCGAGGAAGGCCCGGCCGCCGGTAATCTCCGCGATTTCGTGCAGGGTCGGCATATCGAAGTCTATCTCGATCCGCACCCGGCGCCGGCCGAAGACCGGGTCCCGGACCGGGAACGGCACCGGCCCGGTTGTGCCGATGCCGATGGCGTAGACCTTGATGCCGAAGCTGGCCGCGGTCCGGGCCGCGGTCAGTGGGTCAATGTCGCCGGTGTTGTTCACCCCGTCGGTGAGCAGGATGACGACCTTCTCCTTGGCCTCGGAATCACGCAGGCGGGCGACCGCGGTGCCCAGCCCGACGCCGATGGCGGTGCCGTCGTCGAGGATGTCGAGCAGGTCGAAGTCGAGCCGGTTGATGATTTCGGAGACGATGTTCTTGTCGTGGGTCAGCGGGCACTGGGTCAGCGCGGAGGCGGCGAAGACGACCAGCCCGACCCGGTCCCCGACCCGCCGCTCGGCGAACTCGCGGGCCCGGGTCTTGGCGACTTCGAGCCGGTTCCTGGGCGCGAAGTCCTCCGCCTGCATACTGCCGGACAGGTCCAGGGAGAGCATGATGTCAATGCCCCGGGTCTCGATTTCCTCGAACTGTCGGCCCAGCCGGGGCCGGGCCAGCGCGACGACCATCGCCGCCAGCGCCAGCGCGAAGAGCACCGGCGGCACCATCCGCAGCCACCGGCCCACGCCGCCTCCCCGGCGGGTGAAAGAGATGTCGCTGTAGCGCAGGGTTGCCCGCCGCCGCAGGACCTCCCACGCGAGGTAGAGCGGCACCAGCGCCAGCAGGGCCAGCACCCAGGGATAGGCGAAGCTCATCGTCTGCTCCTCCCTGCCTCCGCATCCGGGTCATCCCTTCGGCGTCCATCGGCGTTTCCGTCCTCCGGTGTCGGCCGCGTCTTCTCAACCAGCTCCCGGGCGGTGACGATGGCGGCTTCGAGCTCCGGCCGCTCGGGCACGAGCTTGGCGTACTTCACGAAGTCCGCCCGGCGGAAGAAGCGGGCGATCTCGTCCCGCTCCGCGACCCGCGCCGCCTTCATCGCCAGCATCATCTCGCTCGTCGTCTGGTCCACCGCCGGGAAGCCGAAGCGCCGGGTGAGATAGCGCTTGAGAATCTCCGAGACCGCGTAGTAGTAGCGCTTGACCTGCCCGGCCGCGAGCCAGTCCGAAACCGGCAGGGCCCCGAGCGCGACCAGCGCCTCCTCCCAGGGTTCGGGCAAGGGCGCGCCGGCTCGCCTCCTTCTCCGCCAGCGGCGCAGGAACCGGGCCCCGATGAGCGCGAGCGCGGCCGCGGCCAGCGCCCCGAGCGCCAGCCACAGCGGCAACAGATTCGGGAAAGCCACCTGCGGCTTCAGGTCGTTGATGTCGGCCATCTCCTTGGCCATCACGCTCGCGACCTTGAGCGGCAGGGAGTCGGACCGGGCGGTGCGCACCGTGTCGCCGTCCGGGAAGCTCACCGTGAAACCGGGCAGGTGCAGGTCCCCGGTCGCGAACGCCGCCACTTCCAGGGTGTGAACGTCAACGATGGTGTCGCCCTCGTAGCGGCTGACCGTGCCCGCGTCGAGCACCAGGAAACGCTCGTCGTCCAGCACCGGCGGCGAGAGCCGCTGGTCCCGGTGCCGGCGCACGGTCAACTCGACCTTGAACCGGTCCCCGACCGTCAGCGGTTTCGTCGTCTTCCGCGGCAGGAGTTGTGCTTCCAGCCGGACCGGCCCGGCCGAGGCGGAAGCGAGCGCCGTCGTCGCGCCGACCAGCAGGCAGAGCAGGCCGGTTCGCACCCGGCTCAGCGCCTCCCCGCCCGCTGTTGAAAGAACCGGTGCAGGCGGCCGGTGAACTCCTCGTCGGTCCGCACCGGGATGTGGTCCACCCCGAGCCGGCGAAACAGCGCGTCGCGCGCCTCCCGCTCCTCCGCCCGGGTACGGGTGAGCGCCCGCCGCACCGCCGGGTCACCGGCCGCGACCGTGACGACTTCGCCGGTCTCGGCGTCCTCGAGGTCCACCAGCCCGAGCCGGGGCAGTTCCTCCTCGGCCGGGTCGGTCACCGATACCGCGATGAGGTCGTGCCGCCGGGCGGCGATGCCGAGCGGGGCACGGAACGCCTCCGGCGCAAAGCCCGGCCCGATGAAGTCGGAGACGAGGAAGACGACCGCCCGGCGCTTGACCACGTTCATCAGGAACTCGAGCGCCCGGCCCGGCTCGGTGCCCCGGCCCTCGGGCTCGAAGTAGAGAATGTCCCTTATCAGCCGCAGGACGTGGGACCGGCCCTTGCGGGGCGGGACGTAGCGCTCGACCCGGTCCGAGAAGAAGACCAGCCCGACCTTGTCGTTGTTCCGAATCGCCGAGAACGCCAGCGTCGCGGCCAGCAGGGCCGACTGTTCGAGCTTGAGAGTGCCGGCGGTGCCGAACCGGCTCGAACCGGACGCGTCCACCACCAGCATCACCACCAGCTCGCGCTCCTCCGCGAACTTCTTGACGAACGGGTGATAGCCGCCCGCGCGGGCCAGCCCGTACCGGGCGCTGACGTTCCAGTCTATCGTCCGGACGTCGTCGCCGGGCAGGTACTCGCGCAGGTCGAGAAACTCGATGCCCCGGCCTTTGAAGCTGGACTTGTAGTCGCCCGAGAACAGCGTGTTGACCAGCCGCCGGGTCCGGATTTCGACCTGGCGGATGGCCCGGCGATGCGCGGCCGACAGGCCGCTTCCCTGCTTGCCCGCTTCCGGTTTCGTACCTGCCTCCCTACGGCACTTCGACGCGTTCGAGCACACGCCGGACGATGTCGTCACTGGTCAGTTCTTCGGCTTCGGCCTCGTAGCTGAGGATTACCCGGTGACGGAGGACGTCGGGCGCAAGTTCCTTGATGTCCTCGGGAATCACGAACCCGCGCCGGCGCAGGAAGGCCATCGCCCGGGCCGCGGTGACGAGGTAGATGGACGCCCGGGGCGACGCGCCGTAGCGGATGAGCGGGTCGAGATCGTCGAGCCCGTTTTCCTTCGGGAACCGGGTCGCAAAGACCAGGTTCAAGATGTAGTCCTTGAGCTTGTCGTCCACGTAGACCCGGTTGCAGAGCGAGCGCGCCCGGACAATCGCCGCGGCCTCGACCACCGGTTCGGCCTCGGGTTCGTGCCCGGTCGTCATCCGCTCGATGATGAGCTTCTCTTCGTCCTTGGTCGGGTAGCCGACCCGGAGCTTGAGCAGGAACCGGTCGGTCTGGGCTTCGGGCAGGGGGTAGGTGCCTTCCTGCTCGATCGGGTTCTGGGTCGCCAGCACCAGGAACGGGTCGTCGAGCCGGAAGGTCTCCTCGCCGATGGTCACCTGCCGCTCCTGCATCGCTTCGAGCAGGGCGCTCTGCACCTTCGGCGGCGCGCGGTTGATTTCGTCCGCCAGCACCAGGTTCGCGAACACCGGCCCCTTGCGGGCGTTGAACGCGCCGGTGCGCTGGTCGAACACCTGGGTCCCGACGATGTCGGCGGGCAGGAGGTCGGGCGTGAACTGGACCCGGGCGAAGCGGGAGCGGATGGCCCGCGCCAGGGTCTTCACCGCGTAGGTCTTGGCCAGACCGGGCACGCCCTCAATCAGCACGTGCCCGTCCGCGAACAGCCCGACCAGCAACCGGTCAACCAGGTACTTCTGGCCGACTATCACCTTGCCAACCTCGCTGGTGATGGTCTGCACGAAAACGCTCTCGCGCTCGATTTCTTCGTGCACCAGCCGGATATCGTCTTTCAGCATTTCTTCCATACTTCAGAACTCCCTTGGAATCTGGCTTTCGAAACCGGACGGCCTTCGAGAGTAATAGACTTGCGCGGGCGGCTGAAGGTTGCAGGCAATATTGCCCTCAGCATCATATCACCCCGCAACAGAAGACCTTAACTTCCACACGAAATAGCCCTGATGGCGTCCTGGTAGTAATAAATAGACACTAGTTGTAACACTGCCATCGCCTGTCTCGGGGTCAAGATACGTGCGGGGCAGGCTGGGTGCCTGCCCCGTACGCTTGGCACGCGGGACGGTGCCCGTATCAATCCCGTTGGTCTAGTTCAGGTCGCCCAGGGCTTCGAGCCTGCCCATATTCTGCATGATCGCCTCGCGGTTCTCTTCCGGAACCCGCTCGCAGAACGCCCTGGCCTTCTCAAGCTCGGCCATCATCTGCTTGCCTTCCTCGGATTCGTCGGCGAACCCCTCGGCCATCGCCAGGGCCATCTCGAGCCCGAGCGCGGCCGACGCGGCCATAACCTTGTACATCGTCGCGCTGAACTCCGGCCAGTTCGTGTTGTTCCTGACGAGCGCGGCCTCAACGCCCTCAACCTGTCCCATTCCCTTTACGAGCCGAGCCAGCGCGTCGGGAATCTCGTCTTCCTCGCGCTCCTCGGGCGTGAAGCCGGCCGCCTTCAGCGCCGCGCCGACATCCGGCAGGGCATCGGCGAACTTGTCCATCTCGGCCTCACTGATTTCCTCGAACGCGACCGCCGGCATCGCGTCGAAACCTTCGCCGGCCGGCCGTTCGACGGGCTGCTGTTCGGCCTGTTCCTGGCCGCCACAGAACAACCCGGTCATGATCAGCACGGCCGCCACTGCGAGCTTGAGAGCTTTCATGGTTACTCCTTTCGTAACGGTCAGAGGATAGACCTTCCCCGGCCCGTGTCAAACGGCAGAGTTGACCCACCGGCCTGCGCGACTATCATATCCGCCGATGCGTCTGCTTTCCGCCCGGCCCTGGTTCGCGCTTGCCCTGCTCACCGGCACCGCCCCGGCCTTCTGGACCGCCCCGACCCACTCCACCGTTCCGGCTCCGCGCCCGCCCCGGGCGCACCGGTCACCATCCAGGCCGACATCGGCGGACCGGTCAACGACAACGTCATCACCGCCTGGGTCAACTGGTCCACCAACGCGGGCGTGAGCTGGAACCGCGCCCTTGACCGCGCCCCACGCCCGCTTATCCTGACAGCACAACCGGAAAGGACATCTTGATGAACTGGCGCTTGATGCTGTTGACCTTCGGGACCGTCTTTCTCGCCGAACTCGGCGACAAGACCCAACTCGCCATGCTCGCCTTCGCCGCCGCCAACCGCTCTTTCTGGAGCGTCTTCGTCGGCAGCGCCCTCGCCCTCGTCCTTGCCTCGGTGCTCGCAATGCTGGTCGGCACCGTCCTCGCCCGCTGTCTCCCGGCCCGCTGGGTCAGCCTCGGCGCCGGGGTCCTGTTCATCGTCATCGGCGCGGTCCTCGTCGCCCGCAACCTCCGTCCGGTCTGCTGACCGGGCGGTCGGCGGTGACGCCGCGCTACTCGGGCTCCGGCCCTGCGGGCCGGTGCGGCCGGAAAACCAGCGCGGCGGAATTCAGGCGGTAGCGCAGACCGGTCGGCGGCGGGCCGTCGGGGAAGATGTGCCCGAGATGCGCATCACAGCACGCGCAGGCGTAGATGCCCGGCTCCTTGTTGTCCAGCAACCCGCCGCAGAACGGGGCCTCGGTGCCGCTGGTGCGGGTGACGCGGTACTGCTCCGGGGTCAGCAACCGGCGCCATTCCTCATCGGACCTAACCACCTTCGGCATCGCCTCGGCCGCAAGCGGCCGACCGGTATGCCGTCCGTGGCACTTCACGGTCGGCCCGGGTCGTCGAGCGGTTCGATGTGAACCACCACCCCGGCGATGTCCGGGAACGCGCGGCAGAGTTTCCGTTCGACCCGGCTCGCGATGTCGTGCCCGGCGCGGACCGAGAGCTCCGGGTCCACGAGAACGTGGACGTCCATCTGGATGAGCCCGCCGGCCCGGCGCGCCCGGAAGGCGTGAAACCGACCGACACCCGCAATCCCGGCGATGACCTCCTCCATTTTCACCTGTGCCGCCGCGTCGGGCGCGTAGTCGCACAGTTCCCGGAGCGCATCCCGGGCTATCTTGCCGCCGACCCCGACCAGGAACGCGGCGAGCAGAACCGCGGTCAGGTTGTCGAGAAACCGCCAGCCCGGCCCGCCGATGAGCGCGCCGGCAATACCGGCCGCGGCCGCGACCGATGAGAAAGCGTCGGACCGGTGGTGCCAGGCGTTGGCGAGCAGGGCGCTCGAACGGTGGCGCTGACCGACCCGCCGGGTCAGCCGGTAGAGCGCCTCTTTGAGCGCGACCGAGGCCAGCGCCGCGGCAAACGGCCACCAGTTGGCCGGGCCGGACGCCGGCCGGCCGAGACCGATGAGGCTCTCGATGCCGATATAGAGCGCGGCGGCGATGAGCAGACTGCCGATGAACAGGGTGAGGACGCTCTCGTAGCGGGCGTGGCCGTACTGGTGGTCGGCGTCCGCCGGGCGCCGGGCCGCACGGATACCCCAGAGCACCGCGAAGTCGGAGGCGAGGTCGGAGGCGCTGTGCAGGCCGTCGGCGATTATCGCCGAGGACCGGCCGATGATACCGACCGCGAGCTTGCCCGCGAACAGCAGGATGTTGACGACCAGCCCGGCAAGCGTGACCGCACGCTCTTCGTGTCCGCGGCGGGCGCTGAACGGCATCGTCGAAAGGCTAGGCGGCGGCGGCCGGATTGTCAACCGGGCTTGCATCGCCGTGCCCGGGAAGCTAGAATGACTCGTGCTCGCTAAGAA
>DSBX01000325.1 GCA_011049385.1 Caldifarciminota bacterium
GCAATGGCATCTTCGAGCGATGCCAGTTTCACCACGCCGGTCGTACGGGCGAGCGCGCCGAGCATGACGATGTTGGTGAAGAGTTCACGTCCCAGCCGTGCGCGGGCGGTCTCGGCCAGCGGCAGGCTGAGCGCGTCCTCGCGCGGGCAGTAGCGGACGTGGAAGCTGTCCACGATGACCTTGCCGTCGTTCCTGAGGTCGGGCAGGAACCGGTCCGCGGCCTGCTGGCTGAGGCAGACGAGGATGTCGAGGCGCCTGGCCTTGGGGAAGAGGATCGGGTCGTCGGAGATGATGACATCGGCCTTGGCCGCGCCGCCGCGGGCTTCCGGGCCATAGGCCTGGGTCTGGACGACCTCTCGGCCTTCGTGAACGCCGGCCGCTTCGGCGAGGACGATACTGGCGAGGATGACGCCCTGGCCGCCGGTGCCGCCGAGCCGGATTTCCGTCTTCATCGTTGTTCCCCGGCCGCCTTCTCGCGAACCTGCTGGTAGAGCTTCGTGTAGGGCAGGACCTCTTCGCGGTCGTGGAGCACGCCGATGACGAAACGTTCACTCTCGCCCCATGGGTCCTTGACCTTGCCGACGTCAACGCTCTTTTCCTTCATCCATTTGAGCATCGCGACGCCGTCGCCGATGCGCTGGTGTCGGCCGTAGAGTGTCGGGCACTGGCTGACGATTTCCAGCACGCTGAAGCCGGTTTTGGTCAGCGTCAGTTTCATCATCTTCTTGAGGTGGGCAACGTGGTAGGTCGTGCTTCGCGCGACGAACATTGCGCCCGCGGCCCGGGCCATGAAGCAGATGTCGAAGTCGCGCTCGCAGTTGCCCCAGGGCGCGGTGGCGGCGATGTCGTGGGTCGGCGTGGTCGGTGAGTACTGACCACCGGTCATACCGTAGGTGCGGTTGTTGATGACGAAGACGTTGAGGTCCAGGTTGCGGCGGGCGGCGTGGATGAAGTGGTTGCCGCCGATGGCGAGGGTATCACCGTCGCCGCCGAAGACGATGACCTCGAGGTCGGGACGGGCCAGTTTGACGCCGGTGGCCGCGGCCAGGGACCGGCCGTGCAGGGTGTGGAAGGTGTCGCAGTCGAGGTAGCCGGGCACGCGCGAAGAACAGCCGATGCCGGAAACGACGCAGAGCTTGGTCGGGTCGCGGCCGAGCTCCTGAAGCGTCCGGACCAACGTGGCCATCGCGGTGCCGATGCCGCAGCCCGGGCAGAGGATGTGGGGGAAGCGCTCGTCGAGCCGGAACCGGTCGAGGAAACGGTCCGACGGCTCGTCGCCGAGGCTATAGTGCGTCAATTATCTCCTCCGGGGTGAGCATCTCGCCGTCGTAGCGGAGCACCGGTATGACCGGCACGTCCGGGCTGACCGCCCGTTCGACCGAGCGGTTGAGCTGGCCCATATTCATCTCCGGGACGATGACCCGGCGGGTGCTGCGTAGGAGCGAGACCAGCCGCCTGAGCGGGAAGGGCCAGACCATCCGCAGGCGCAGGAAGCCGACGGTGCGGCCGGTCTTGCGTTCGAACTGCCGCTTGGCGGCCAGCGCCGAGCGTGCGGTCGAGCCGTAGCAGACGATGACGGTGTCGGCACCCAGGTCCTCGAAGGTCAGGTCCCAGAGCCAGGATTCGTTGTCCCGAACCTTGCGGTGCAGGCGGTCGAGGTTCCACTTGATGACCTCAGGGTCGTCGGAGGGGAAGCCGTCGTGGCGGTGAACAAGGCCGGTGAGATGGATGCGGTAGCCTTCGCCGAAGCTGGCGATGCGGCTGTCGTAGTTCGTTTCGTCGCCGTAGTGCTCGTAGGTCTCGGGCGGGCGTTTGGGATTGGCGGGCCGCCAGGTCTCGGGCGTCTTGGGCAGTTCGACGCGCTCGCGCATGTGGCCGACAATCTCGTCGGTGAGGACGACGACCGGCATCCTCAGGCGCTCCGACGTGTTGACCGCCATTACCATCAGGTCGAAGCACTCGCGGACGCTCCAGGGGCAGACCACGACCATCGGGTGGTCGCCGTGGGTGCCGTGGCGGGCCTGCATCACGTCGGCCTGGGCCGAGCGGGTGGGCGAACCGGTGGCCGGGCCGCCGCGCATGACGTTGACGATGACGCAGGGCAGTTCGGCCATCACCGAGTAGCCGATGCCCTCCTGCATCAGCGAGAAGCCGGGGCCGGAGGTCGCGGTCATCGCCTTGAGGCCGGCCGCGGTCGCGCCGCTGATACAGCAAATCGAACCGATCTCGTCTTCCATCTGGATGTAGGTGCCGCCGACTCGGGGCAGTTCGCGGGCAAGGTACTCGGCGATTTCGGTCGACGGAGTTATCGGATAGCCGGCGAAGAACCGTACCCCGGCTCGCAGGCCGCCGATGGCACAGGCCTCGTTGCCGGAGAGCAGTTGCGGGGTCACGATTCGGCTCCGTCCTGCCCTTTCTGCTTCTTCGCGCGGGTGACGTAGATGGCGAGGTCCGGACAGCGGAGCTCGCACATCCGGCAGGCGACGCACTTCTCCGGGTGGGCGACCTTGACCTTGAACCGGTCGTCGAGGTCGAGGGTGCCGGTCGGGCAGAACTCGACGCAGATGCGACAGCCCTTGCAGAAATGGCGCAGGATCCGGAACCGGTGCCCGGCCGGGGTAACGAGCTCCTCGGGCGGTTTAAGCAGGAATTTCTTCATCGGTGCGCCTGCGATTTTATCCCGGCCCGGCCCGGAGTCAAAGCCGGGCTCAGTTCACCACGCTCGCAACAAGCTCCATCACCAACTCGGCGACCGGGGCCTCGTAGCGCACCAGCCGGCGCAGGCCGTCGAGCTCGTACCAGATGTCCACACTCTGACCGGCGATGGTGAGCCGGACCCGTCGGCATTCGAAGGTTCCGACCGGGACCTCGACCGTCTCGTTGCCGATCAGCTCCAACTCGGCCGGCACCTTCATACCGACCGCGCCGATGATGATGTTGAACCCGAACGGCTCGTCGGGCTCCAGCGGCAGAGCGCGGATGAGAGTCGTGACCTGCTCGTTGTCGAAGTCGAGCGGGCCGAAAGGCAGGTCCAGGCCTTCCGGGCCGTCCGGTCCCAGCGCCGTGACCCGGACCTGTTCGCGGCCGTAAACCAGCTCGAAGGTCATGTCCATTTCCGGGTTGCTGATACGGCGGGCCGAATGGACCGGGCGCAGGTTCGGAAGCCGGACCAACACCCAGGCGGAGTCGTGGGTTATGTGATCGGCAGTACCGGCCATCGTTTCGGTGATGATGTTAAGGGCCGGTACGCCGTCGTGTTCGACCCGGTGCAACTGGATGATGTGGTCGCCGACGGTGTCGCCGCCAGCGATGACGCGGAGCTGGGTGATTTCGGTCGCGGCCCATTCCGGCGGGTCGAGTTCGGGACCGGCCGCCGGCTTGGGACAGCCGGCGACAGCAAGCAGGACGGCGATGGTCAACAGGGTTCTTGGCATCTTACTCCTTTCAGGTGCTCTCCCCGGCGCGGCATCGTTCAGCGTCTCGTGTCCCGGGGCGAGGACAGCCATTCGGCGATGCGCCGGGCGGCTTCCGGCGGCACGGTGCGGCCGCCGGCCAGCGCGACGAAAGTCACATCGTAGTCGTAGTCGGTAAGCAGGTTCCGGATGCGGTTCGCGCGGGCGAAGCTGACTCGTCCGTCGTCGTGGCCGTGGCCGAGGAATACCCGCAAACGCCGGCCGGCTTCCAGTTCCGCGGTCCGGACCCGGTTCGTGTCCAGGTCCCCGCCGAGGCAGATAAGCCCGCGGAAATGCCGGGGGTGACGCAGGCCGGCGGTCCAGGCCAGGTCCGCGCCCTCGGCGAAGCCGAGCAGGTAGACGTTGCCGATGTTGTGGCGGGCGCTGAGCAGGCGGACGACATCGAGCACGTACTCCTCGGAGGCGGCGCGGACCGAGGTCCGGGTCGTGGAATCGGTCGCGGTCAGCCACGCGAAGCCCGCGCCGCCGGGCCCGGGGTAGGGCGCGCGGGGCGCGACGAAGATGACCCGCGGTTCGACGCCGAGCCAGGGCCAGAGCCGGATGAATTCCTCCGGGTTGCCGCCCGCCTCGTGGAGACCGACGACCAGCGTGTAGCGCTTGGTGGGGTCGAAACCGGGAGGCAGTTTCACCCGGCAGTCGAAGTAGCTCCGGGCCGAGATTAGTATCCGCTCGCCGGCGGCACGCTCCCGGTCCGCGCTCGCGCGGGCGATGCTGTCAATGACACGGCGGAACTCGGGATTGGCGGCGACGAGGTCGAAATCCGGGTCGCGACGGATCCGGCCGATGTCGTCCAGGCCGGCCCGGAACGCCCGGGTGACGTAGCGGGCGGCAAGTTCGGGTTCGCCGAGCAGGCCGAAACAGCCCGCGAGGCCGTAGATTCCTTCGGCGTCGGTGATATTGTGGCGCAGGAGGTCGAAATAGCGTCGGGTTGCTTCCAGGTAGTTGCCCTGGCGGTAGGCCGCGAATGCCCGGTGCGAGAGCGAGTCGAGGTTCTTGTCCAGGAAGCTACCGGCGGCCGGGTCAAGGGGCGAGAGGCCGGTTGTGCCCGCGGCGGCGAACGTGCAGGCGACGACCAGCGCCAGGAACAGCCTCACCGTGTTTCCTGCCCCCCGTCCCCCGGCTTTCGTGCGTCAGCGCAGTTGGCCGCGGATTTCCCCGGCCGGGAACGAATCGGTGTTGACCTGGACGTAGGTGGACCCGGCCCGGAGTACGGACAGCATCCGGCGCATCGGTTCGCCGGCGAGCGGACCGCGCAGGTCAGCGACGCGCAGGGAGCCTTCGGCGAGCGTACCGGTGAACGGGCCTTCCTTGGTCGGGCCGGGGTAGAGCACGGCGATGACATCACCGACTTGGCCCGAAGGCGCCAGATGGATGTTGGCCGAGGTCGCGTTCTCGATATTCTGCACGGTCAGCTTGTAGCCCAGTTCAGTATCGGCGGCGTCAACGTTGACGATGCAGTTGCCGGTTGCGGTGGTCGAGACCGGCGGCACGACTTCCGAGCCGTTCAGGCCGGCGGAGAAGCTCCGGACGATGTTCTCGCACCCGGTCAGCACGGCAAGACCGAGCATGGCGAGCAAGACGGCGGATAACAGCTTTCTCATTTGGACTCCTTTTTCTGACTGAAGCAATGATAGCCGTCCGGCGGCGGCGGGTCAACCGGGCACGGGAGCGTCCTTGAGGGGACGGCCGCGGCGGACGGTGAAGACCAGCGCGAGGTTGACCGCGGCGAGGACGATGAAGCCGGCCAGGCCGGTCAGGCCGACAATTAGGTCACTTCCGCCCCGCACGACCATCAGCGCGATGCCGGCCGAGGCGTTGAGGACGCCGTGGAAGACCGAGGCCGCGATGACCGAGCCGGTTCGAGCGCGGATGAAGGCGAAAGGCGGACCGAGCAGGACGCACCAGGCGGTCATCATCGCCACTCCTGCCACCGGGTGGTCCGGGTAGTTGTGCCCCTGGAGGATCAGCGGCGCGTGCCAGATGCCCCAGATGAACCCGGTCAGGAGCGAGGAGCGCCAGAACCCGAGCGGAGCGAGACCGCGGTAGAGGAACCCGCGCCAGCCGACCTCCTCGCCGAAGCCGGCGAGGGCATTGACGGTGAGCCCGGCCACCAGCGCCTGGCCGAGGGTAAGCCAGATCGGGTGCGCGGGCAGATTCGGGATGCTGTCCTTCATCGCCGCCATCTGCTCCGGGGACATCATCGTCGCGAAGCGCTCGAACATCCCCTCCATCCCGGGAGCGTATTCGACGACGGGCAGGAGCAGGCTGACACCGATGGTGGCGAAGGCGGCCGCGGGCGGACCGAGCCAGGCGGCCAGCCACCACCAGTTGAGCCGAAAGGAGAGCCCGAGTTCGCGCAGGGGCCGACGCCGGATCAGTTTCTGGACGATGAGCGTCGCGGCGAGAGGCGTGAACATCACCACGACCCCGACCGGCACCGCCGCGGGTGTATTCCAGCGGCCGCCGAGCAGGGAGAAGGCGCCGGCGATGACCCAGGCGAAAGCGAAAGAGAGAACAAGAAAGAGGACGACCTGCCGACGGGACGGGCTGTCGTTCGATGCTCCGAGGTTCATCGCCGCGATGATAACCGGTCGGTGTCATCGGTCAAGTGACCCGGGATTGCGCTTCCCATCGCCGATTGTCCTGCTACAATGTCTGGTGAACAGCAGGCTGAATGGTCAGTCTCAGGACCACCGCTTCCGCGGCGTGTTCAAGCCCGCGCATCACACAGCCGAGCGGCTGTCGGTGATGAGACTGCTGGAGCGGGTCTACCGGGCGCTCCCGCCCCTGCGCAGGTTCGTGTACCGGCTCTGGTACCGGCAGATGACCCGGCTCGACCGTCACGCCGAGTCGCCCTTCGCCAACTACGGTTATGCGGACCTGATCGGTGCGCAGCCGATTCCGCTCGCACCGCAGGACGAGTCGGACCGGCTTTCCATCCAGCTCTACCACCACGTCGCGGCGGCGGTGCCGCTGGCCGGGCGGGACGTGCTCGAGGTCGGTTCGGGCCGGGGCGGGGGCGCGTCTTACATCGCCCGGTACCTTGGGCCGCGCACGATGGTCGCGGTGGACCTGAACCTGCGGGCAATCGAGTGTTGCCAGCGCCGTTTCCGCGTGCCCAACCTGCGCTTCCGACGCGGAGACAGCGAGAACCTGCCCTTTGCCGACGGGACGTTCGACGCGGTCCTGAACGTCGAGTCTTCCCATTGCTACGGCTCGATGAGCAAGTTCCTCTCCGAAGTGAAGCGGGTCCTGCGGTCGGGCGGTTGCCTGCTGCTGGCCGATTTCCGCACCAGCGCGGACATCGAGCGGCTCCAGCGGCAGTTCGAGCAGGCGGAATTCGTCGTCGAGCGCGAGGAACGGATTACCCCGAACGTGTTCCGGGCGCTCGAACTCGACAGCGAGCGCAAGCTCGCGCTCATCCGGCGTCGGGTGCCGCCGGTCTTGCAGGCGGTGTTCCGGCAGTTTGCGGCGACCGCGGGCACACCGACCTGGGAGAAATTCCGCCAGGCTCACTGGGAATACTTGAGTTTCGTCCTCCGCAAGCCCGGGGACCGGTAGTTCGTTCGCTACCCCACCTGTCCCAGCCCCTCCCCGAATCCCTTGTCTACTTGACAAGTGCATATAAATCAGTATGTTAGTAGTAAGCTGACCCAAGGAGGAAAGATGAAGGCCGATGTCACACTTCTGCCCGCCAGGTTGAGCCAGTCCGACCGGACCCTGGTCGCGGCCGCGATTCGCAGTCACTCGAACGAAATCCGTGCCGATGGAACGGCGCCCGCGCCGCTCGGCTACCGCACGCGGCGGTCGTCGAGCCGCTACTTGAACGGGGTGCGCCAACTCGAGCGGCGCCTGCGCGCGACCGCGGCCACGCTCGACCGCTGGCGGGTCATTATTGAGCCACAGGTTGAAGTCACGTCCTTGCGCGCGGTGTACCAGCAGTGCCAGATGGTGCCCCCGGTGGCAATCCGCCGGCAGTTCACCCGGAGTGAGTTCCTGCTCGTGCGCCTGCAGGGTAAGTTGACCGTGGCCGGCGGGGTACCGGTCAGGTCCCTGCGGCTGGGGCTCGAACTTGACCCCGGACTCGCCTTCAAGCCCAGGCGCGGCATTTTCTATGCGGTGTTCCCCAAGGCCGAGGGGCGGCTGTTCCGCGGTGCGCAGGTTGCCTTGGGTCTTCGGCCCAACCTCACCTTCTGGGTGCCGCGCGCGCCCGGCGGCACGGCGCTGGGCGAGATACCGGCTTCGGTGCGGAAGATGATGCTGCTCGGCCCGATGAAGATGGCCTTCCGCAAACTGGTCCCGGTCGGCGCCGGTTCCGGTTCGAACCGGGCCGACTGGATTCTCGTGGCCGGCCGCGAGTCGTTCCGCACCGCGCGTTTCGAGTTGATGGCGGTGCTTCGAGTCGCGCGGGGGAGAACCCGGGTCAAGACGCGGGTTGCGCTCGATGCCGAGGTCACGATGCCCGGCAACCTCAGCGGCGTGCTCGGCCGGACTCGTTACCTGCGCGGGGTCGGGAACTGGAGTCTGCCGGTGCCCAAGTCCCTGGTCCGTACCCCGTCCCGTCCCGAGTAGGGCTTTCGGTCCCGCCTTACCCGTGCCATCCTCGGCGCGGGGCGGTCTGTTCCCGCGGCTTCGACCGCAGGGCGTCCACCAGTGCGAACAGGAAGCCGGAAAGCGCGCCCAGCATCAGCCCGGTCAGGGCCGGGTGTCGGGCGGCGGCGAGGTCCGGTGTCCGCTCCAGAAGCAGGGACGAGACAATCGCGCCGGTTGCGTGGGCCAGAGCCACGAACCCGGCCAGCAGCAGGAGCCGGCAGAGGAAACCCCGCGGTGCCGTCCGGCAGAGCAGTCCGGCACCGAGGTAGCCGGCAACCGGGAGCAGGAGTCGGACCGCGGTCGCGAACGCGGCGGAGCCGGTTGCAGGGTTGCAGAGAAGCTCGGAGAAGACCGGGACCACGATTATCAGCAGCAGGGCCGGGAAGAGGTTGCGGGTACGGACCGATATCCAGACCAGCGCGCCGGACAGGCCCGTGGCCAGGCATTGCAGGAGCATCTCGGGTCGGGTCAGCCTGCCGAGCGGGGCGACCCAGCCGGTGAGGACGGCGGCCAGCAGGCCGGCCGCCAGGTACCCGGCGAACAGGAAACGCCTGTGCTTCTCGGCGACCACGGCCAATGATGCCCGGCTGCCGACGGTTGTCAACCGACCGTGACGGCGGGGAGGTTGCCAAGTGGAGAGAAAAGACCAGAATGGAACCGGTAGCCGGGGCGACCGCGCCGGACCGCACGCAGGAGCGCGGCTGGGCCCTTCGCAAACAGGAGGCACAATGAAGACGTTCTTGTCGCTGTTCGCATTGTCTGCCCTTGCCGCGGGCGGGACCATCATGCCCGGGCTTGAGGAAGTCCTCGTCCGGGCCCGGCCTGATGAGCTGGTTGACGTGATGGTCCAGCCCTGCCGGCGGGCGGATTTGAGCAGTCCCCGGGCCGTCGCCGGGTACGACGAGAAGCTCGGTTACCTTCGGAGCGCGGCCGATTCCGTACAGCGCGACATCCTCGGTTGGCTGGCCACAACCGGCGCGGCGAATGTGCGGCCCTTTCTGCTTGCCGGCCGCATCGCGCTCTCAGCCACGCCGGCGGTGGTGCGTGAGCTGGCCGCGCGGGCGGATGTTGACTACGTCATTGACGACTTCGCGGTCTTCCTGGAGCCGGCCGGCGCGGCCCCGACTGCGGAGCCGGACTGTTCCCCACGCTGGAATATCAGCATCATCCGCGCCCCGGAGTGCTGGGTCGAAGGTTACGACGGCGCCGGGGTGGTTGTCGCCAGCATCACCACCGGCGTCGAGACGACCCACGAGGCGCTTTCCGGGCGCTGGCGCGCGACCGATGGCTGGTTCGATGCGGTCAACTCGCATCCCGACCCGTACGACGACAACGGACACGGCACGCACACGATCGGCTCAGCGGTCGGCGGCTGCGACATCGGGGTTGCGCCGGGTGCGACCTACATCGCGGCCAAGGCCATCAACGCCGGCGGCGCGGGTCAGAGTTCCTGGATACTCGCCTGCCTGGACTGGCTTGCTGAGCACGGTCGGCCGGACGTGCTTCTTGCCGCCTGGACATCCGCTTCCCGGTACGACGAGTTCTGGTTCGCGCCCCACGCGTACCTGCGCTATCTCGGCATCATACACACAGCCACCATCGGCAGTTCCGGCCCGAACGGCGCGACTTCACTTCCCCCGGGCAGCTACCCGGTTGCCATCGGCGTCGGCGCGACCGACAGCAGTGACGAGGTCGCGGTTTTCTCCGCCCGCGGGCCGGCACCGGACCGGGCGCCATGGAACGGAAATGAGTACTGGCCCCGGCCGGACTGGAACCTCATCAACCCGGGAATCGCCGCGCCGGGGGTCAACATCCTGTCCGCTCGGCACACGGGCGGCTACCTGATGATGAGCGGCACGGCAATGGCAACCGCGCACGCCGCGGGCGCAGTCGCCGTTCTCCGGCAGAAGGACCCGGGTCTGACCCACGACGAGGCCTTCAGCCTGCTGGCCGACCACGCGGCCCGGCCGTCGTCGGGTGCGCCCTATCCGAACCAGAGCTATGGCTGGGGTCGTCTCGACGTCAAGGCCGCGCTCGACGCGGTCCAGGTCGGGATGGCCGGTCCGCCGTACATCGGCGTACAGCCGGGCAGGTTGTCGCTTGCCCCGAACCCGCCGGCCGGAGGGTGGGCGACCCTGCACTACAGCCTGCCCGGGTCCGGGCCGGCGGGCGTGACCGTGCGCGACGTCACCGGTCGAGTGGTCGCTGTCGCCCGGACACCCGATCACCTGGCTGTCGGGTCACTTCCGCTCGACCTCCGCGCTCTGTCGGGCGGCGTCCATTTCGTGACGTTGGAGACGGCGGGCTTTCGGCGGATGGAGAAGTTCGTACTGCCGGAGTAAGACCGGGCCGGTGCCGCCCGGTCGAGCGGCTCGCCGGATCGCTCCGGACTTCAGCGCCGGCCGATAATCGTCACCGTCTTCGAGCCGCGGTCGCAGGTCGCCGCGAAGGCGGCGCTCGGCGGAGCGTGAACCGATAGCGGCTGACGGCCGACCGCTACCTGGTCCACAACGGTATGGTCCGCGGCGCGGACGACGGTCACTGCGCCGGCGTGTAGTCGGCGATGAAGACGTAGTCGCCGACGTTGCAGAGCCCGACCGGGCCGATACCGCCGTCGAAGACCGCGGTCACCGCGTCATCCGCGACGCTGACGACCGCGATGCGCCGCCTGCCGTACTCCGAAGCGTAGACGAACTCGCCGCCCGGCAGGGCCCGGACCCGGTCGGCGCTGAAGCCGAGCGGGATGGTGGCGATGACGGTGTCCGGCCAGCCGCCGCCCGCGCCGATGGCGACATCAAGCGCCGGCGACCAGCAACTGGTCAGGCCGAGGGCGTTGCGGGCCTGGACCCGGACCTGGTAGCGGCCGGGCTCGGGCCAGGACTGCCACATCGTAACCGGCTCGCCGGGCGGCAGGAACGGGCTCCAGTCGGAAAGGCGGCCGTCGCCCCAGTTGAAGCGGTAGGCGAGGTCGTAGTTGTTCGGGTCGGTGGTCACGCCGGTGAACGGGTAGGACACGGCCGCGCGGCCGCTGGTCGGCCCGTCGGGCGCCTCCGGCGTCGCCGGGGGCAGGAACGAACAGCCGGCCAGCAGGATGACAAGGGCCGGCAGGAACCGGACCGGTCTTATGACAGGCATCATGAACGCCTCCTATGCTCGCTATCATGCTAGGCTGCTCCGCTGTTTTGTAAACAGCTGAAGAGACGCTCGGCCGTCACGGGGCCGGATGCCGGTCCCGGGTGGATCGGCGGCGGTCACCGCAGACCCGGTCTCAGTCCAGCATCACCAGCCGGGCGCGGGCGAGCGAACCGGCGGAGTCGAGGCGAAGCAGGTAGACGCCCGCGGGCAGGCGTCTGCCCGCCGGGCCGGTGCCGTCCCAATCGAAATGCCCGCCGGCGCGGCCCTGCGCGGTGTGGACCAGCCGTCCGGCCGAGGAGTAGACCGCGGCCCGCCAGTCCGCTCCGCCGTCCACGCCGAGCCGGACCCGGTCGTGGAACGGGTTGGGTGCGGCGGTCACCGCGAGCGGCCGGGGCAGGTGCGGCGGTTCCGCGACCGCGACGGTGTCGGTGTTGACGTAGACGTCGCAGACGATGGTGTCGCCTTCGAGCCGGATGTTGCAGACGTTGACGTGGGTGGGCGTGCGGTTGCGGCGGCGGCTGTTCGGCACCGTCGTGTCGTTGAAGGCGGTGCGGTTCCAGGAGCCGGGCAGGGGGTCGGAGTCCGCGCCGAGTTCGGGGTGGTAGTAGTGCGGGTCCGGTCGCCAGCCGAAACCGCTGTCGAGATGGAAGGTGGAGTCTTCCTCAAGGTCAACCCGGTCATACCACCCGCTCCAGGACCGGTCGAAATGCCAGATGAGCAGGCCCGGGCCGGGCAGGGGCGCGTCGAAGCCGATCTGCTGGCGGTTCTCGAGGTAGAAGCAGGTGTCGTGGTCGGCGCCGTTCTGCCAGACCTTGTAGATGACCGGGTCGGTCTGGACCGGCGGGATGCGGAGGTTGCGGACGTTCTCGGTGATGACAATCGGCTCCACGAACCCGGCTTCGACCTTGCTCCAGGCTTCCATATGCGAGGGCGACCAGGGGGTGTTGCCGCCCGCACCCCAGGCACCGTAGCCCATCAGGCCCCAGTAACCGACGCCCCACTGTCTGCGGTTCTGTTCATAAAGGTCGGGCAGGCCGACGAGGTGGCCGAGCTCGTGGCACATCACCGCGATACAGCAGAGGGTGGTGTCACGGGTCTCGGTGACCATCGCGAACTCGGGGACGTTGGTGACGCCGCGGATGCGGACGCCGTCGTCGGTGAGGTAGTTGAAGCCCGGGATGGCGTGAGACCAGAGGCAGTTGACGTCGCCGTTGTCCGCGCCGTCGGCGCCGGCGTGGACCATGAACATCGCGTCAATGTAGCCGTCGCCGTCGAGGTCGTAGTCGCGGAAGTCCACGTAAGGGTCAATCTGCTGAATGTTCTCCCGGGCGAGTTGGCCACCCCGGTTGAGCAGGTAGTTGCCGTCGTAGTAGCGGGAGTAGTTGTACTGCGATGTGTACCAGCGGTTGCCGATGATACCGCCGCGGACGTCATAGTCACCGTAGCTGTTCTCGATGAAGTAGTCGTTGAGACTGCCGGCCCGGTACTGGCCCTGGTTGTAGACGCCGACCGAGTAGAGCATCGAGTCGAACCGGGCCGGGGAGTGGCGGATGGTGTCGGCGAGATTGTCCGGGAACTGCATCAGGATGGTGACCGTCTCGCAGTAGTCGTTGTCCCGGAGCAGGTTCGGGCCGGGCTCGTTGACGCCGGGCGGGAAGACCGGGTCCGGGCCTCCGAAGCCGGGCCTTGACGGAAGCGCGACCGCAACCGCGGTCAGGATGATGAATAAGGCAATGCGCATTGGTACTCCTGTCAGGTTGGAGAGAGTATAGCCCGAACCGCGGCCGTGGGCAACCGGCGGGCGGGCGCAGGGTTTGACCCCCGGCCCCGGCCGGGGTAACCTCTGGTCGCCCACGGCGAGAAGGTATGAAACCGATGACGACGACAACGCGGCTGGCGGCCGGGCTGATCCTGCTGGCGCTGGCCGCCTGCCGGCGTGAGGCGGCCGGGCCGATTCATTTCGCGCGTGAGGAGATTGACATCACGGTCCGGCCGGGCGCGGTCGAGGTGCTGGGGACGTACCACTTCACCTGCTCGGCCGAGGAGACGGTCGCGGCCATCATCAGCTACCCGTTCCCGCTCGATTCCGTCCACGGCTACCCGGATTCGGTCGTCCTGCCCGGGCGCCGGTTCGAACTGGCGGACTCCGCGGCCCGGTTCGTGATGCGGTTTCCGCCCCGGGGGGAGGCTTCGTTCACCGCCTGGTACCGCCAGCCGCTGTCCGGGTCCGAGGCCCGCTACATCGTCACCAGCACCCGGCAATGGCGGAGGCCGATAGACCGGGCGCAGTTCCGGGTGACGGTGCCGGCGGACCTGCCCGGCGCGACGCTCAACTACCGGCCGGACAGCACCCGGCGCACCGACAGCACGCTGACCTGGTTCTTCACCCGGCTCCGCTTCTACCCGTCGGAAGACGTCATCGTGCGCTGGTCGGACCGCGCGCGCTAGCGGTCGGTCCGGGGCAGGACCAGCTTGCCGGTGCTGACCCGGCCGTCGTGCTCCAGCCGCACGAAGTGGACGCCGGGCCGCAGACCGGTCAGCAACAGTCGGTGAAGCCCGGCGCGCAGGAAGGCGCGGCGGCGCAGTTCCACGCGGCCGGCCGGGTCGAGCAGGCTCAGGCCGACTTCCCCGTCGCGCTCAAGGTCGAAGGCGAGCCGGCCGCGGTGCCAGCGGAAAGCGGGCTCGGCCGTCACCGGTTCGGCGACGCCGACCGGCGTGAGCGTGATGTTGATGCCGGTCACGATTTCGTTGACCTCGACCGCAATCGAGTCCGGCCAGACATCGGGCAGGTATCCTTCCTTCGAGACGGTGAGCAGGAAGGTCCCGAACCCGGGCCGGATTTCGAAGTCGCCGTTCGGGTACTTGGACCAGCCGGACTCATAGCCTTCCGGCCCGGAAATCCGGACCGTCGCGCCGGGCAGGGGCAGGCCATTTGGGCCGCGCACCGTGCCGTAGATGCGGGCGTCGCCGTCGTCGTTGGGTTCGCCGAAGGTCGGGGTCGGGTCAAGGTACCAGTCCCAGCACTCCACCGGGTCGGGCCAGCCGTACGACCAATAGTCCAGTGCGGCGGACATTCCCTCGGGCGGGACCCAGGCCTCGTCGGTGTTCGGGCCGGCATCACCGGGCCAGGCGATTCTCTCCAGCGTGTCGCCCCCGGGCTGGACCAGCGCGATGAAGCCGGCGCTGTCGGGCAGGCTGAAGATGCCGGTCGTGTTGTCGCGGTCAATCACCACCCGGTCATCCGGGCCGTTGAAGCGGACGCCGGCGTTGATGGTCGCGACACCGGCGGGCGTGACCACCTGCCAGCCCTCAAGGTCGTAGACGAGGCCGGTCCGGTCGTGCAACTCGATTCGCTCCAGCGAATCGGGCGCAACCTGGAACTCGTTGAGCAGGCGCACGACGATGGGATTGCCGGCCGCGACCGCCGCCGCGAACAGGCAGACGATGATGATCTTCACGCTTACCTCCGGTGACATCATACTCCCGCCAGGGCAAACGGTCAAGAGGGCGTGCGCCGACCATTCGCCCGAGAACGACCCCCACCCGCATTCTCCACGTGACCGGGCCGATGGCCGGGAGCGTGACCGGGCCGATGACGCGGGTGGTGACCGGACCGATTGTCGGGCGGGTAACCGGGCGGATGACCCGCCGGGTTGCCGTCCGGATTACCGGACGGGTGATGTGCCGAATGACGCGCCTGATGACCGGCCGAGTGACCGGCCGGATGACTCTCCGAATCACCGGCCCGATGACCGGGGGGGTCAC
>DSBX01000360.1 GCA_011049385.1 Caldifarciminota bacterium
CCCCAATGGCGTGGACCTGGCGCGGTTTCGGCCCGATGCCGAGGTCCCTCCTGAGGCCGGGCGCCTCCGCCCTTACGTCCTGTTCGTGGGCCGGCTCGAACAGCGAAAGGGTCTGGAAGTCCTGCTGCGGGCGATGCCCGCGGTCTGCAGCCGCCACCCGGCGGTCCGGCTGGTCGTGGTCGGTTCCGGCCCGCTTGAGCGGCAATGTCACCGGCTCTGCGCCGAACTCGGTATCGCGGACCGGGTCCGGTTCGTCGGCCGGGTCGAGGGCGACCGGCTGCCCGGGTGGTACGCCGGCGCCGAGCTCTACGTCTCCCCCGCGCTCGGAGGCGAGGCAATGGGCATTGTCCTGATTGAAGCAATGGCTGCGGGCCGGCCGGTGATTGCGTCACGCATCCCCGGGTACGACGAGGTCATCGCCGACCGCCGGGACGGGATTCTCGTCGAGCCGGGCGCCGGCCCGGCGCTTGCCGACGCCATCTCCGGGCTGCTGACGGACCCGGCCCGGTGCCGCGAGCTGACCGCCGCCGGGCTGAGAACCATCGAACGCTACGCCTGGCCCCGGGTCGCCGGTCAGGTCGAGCAAGTGTACCGGGAGGTGCTGGATTAGCCGCCCGCTCCGCATCTGCCTCGTCTCGGCCGCCTATCACCCTTACCCGTCCGGCGTGAGCGAGCACGTCTCGCACCTTGCCCGGTCCCTGGTCGAACTCGGCCACGATGTCCACGTCCTGACGACCCGCTTCCCCGGCGAGTGGGACGACGCCGCCGAGCCCTTCCCGGTCACCCGCCTGGGCCGGGCCGTGCTCATCCCGCTCAATCGCTCCTATGCGACGCTCCCGGTCGGGCTCCGGCTCGCCCGCGACACCGCCGCGTTCATGGCCGCGCACAGCTTCGATATCGTCCACTGTCACGGCATGTTCTGGCCGGAAATCTCCTACTGGGCACTGCGCGCGAGCCGGGCCGTCAACCTCGTCTCGTTCCTCGCCGCCGGCTTCCGCATCAACCGCCGGGGCGGCCGGACCTACCGGTGGCTGTTCAGCCGGCTCTTGAGGAGAATTGACGGCCTGGTGCCCATCTCCCGGCGTGCCCGCGAAGCGTTCGCCGCCTACATACCCGGGCTTGAAGCCCCGGCCGACGGCCTCGACTGGCGCATCATCCCCTGCGGCATTGACCTCGACCGGTTCCGGCCCGGGCTTGAATCCCGGCCCGGACCCAGGTCCTCCTCCACCCCGCGCATCCTGTTTCTCGGCCGGCTCGACGGCCGCAAGGGCATCCGGGTCCTGCTCCGGGCGATGCCCGGCGTGCTCCGCGAGCGGCCCGGCACCCGGCTCACCGTCATCGGCACCGGGCCCGAGGAAACGGCCGCCCGGCGCCTGTGCGCGCGGCTCGATATCGAAGCCGCGGTGGACTTCGTCGGCCGGGCACCGCGCGACGAACTGCCCCGCTACTACTGCGGCGCGGACGTCTACTGCGCGCCGACCCTGGGCGGCGAAACGCTGGGTATTGTCCTGCTTGAAGCGATGGCCTCGGGCACGCCGGTGGTCGCCTCCGACATCCCGGGCTACGACGAAACGGTCCGGCGCGACGTTGACGGCCTGCTGGTCCGGCCCGGGGACCCGGATGCGCTCGCGGCCGCACTGGTGCGGGTGCTCAAAGACGAAGAAATGCGCCGGCGGCTGGTCGAATCCGGCCTGGCCCGGGCCCGCACCTACGCCTGGCCCGAGGTCGCGCGCCGGACCGTCGAGTACTACCGCGCGCTGATGGCCCGGCGCCGGGTCAAACCCGGCCCAGCACGCCCGCCAGCGCGCTGAACCGCTCGGCAGGCACCGCCTCGGCGCGACAGCCGGCGTCAATCCCGGCCTGCGCCAGCGCCGCCTCGGCCACCGCCCGGGTCACGCCGAACCCCGCGACGATGTTGTTCGCCAGCGTCTTGCGGCGCTGGGCGAAAGCGGCGCGCACCAGCCGCCGGAAGAAGGCCTCGTCCTCGACCGGGAACAGCGGCCGCTCCCGCCGCACCAGCCGGAACGAGGTCGAAACGACGTCGGGCCGGGGCCGGAAGTAGCGGCCCGGGATGCTCAGCAGTTTCTCGCGCCGGCACCACCGCTCGCAGAAGACGCTCATCGCGCTGTAGTCCTTCGAACCCGGTCCGCCCAGCACCCGGCGCGCGAACTCGCGCTGGGTCGTGAGCACCGCGGTCGTCCAGCCGGTAAAGTCGTCCAGCAGACGGAAGAGCATCGGCGAAGAGACGCTGTAGGGCAGGTTGCCGATGACCTTGACCGGCCGCTCGAAGTCCGGCCGCCAGGTGAGAAAGTCGGCGATGATGAGCCGGAAGCCGGGTTCCGCTCCCAGCTCGGCCAGGAGCCGGTCCGCCAGCCTCGGGTCGAGTTCGACCGCCACGACCCGCCCGGCCCGGCCGACCAGCAGGCGGGTGAGCGCGCCGCGGCCCGGTCCGATTTCCAGCACCGTGTCATCGCCGCCGGGCTCGAGCGCGTTCACCAGCGCCTCCGCGGTCGGAGCGTGAACCAGGAATGACTGCCCCAACGCCTTGTGCGGGCTGAAGCGTCGCATCGCGGTCGTTCAGTCGGAAGTGCGGAAACAACGGCGGGCGTTGTCGCGGGTGAGCTCCGCGGTCTCGCGCGGAGTCAGGTCGAGCACGCCGGCCAGGTGCCGGACAGTATTGACTATCAGCGCCGGCTCGTTGCGCTCGCCCCGCTCGGGTTCGGGTGCAAGGTAGGGCGCGTCGGTCTCGACCATCAGCCGCTCGTGGGGAATGCGGCGGGCGACTTCGGCCAGCCGGCCGTCGTAGGTCAGGTTGCCGGCGAAAGAGATGTAGTAACCCCGCTCGACCGCCCAGTCCGCCATCTTCGCGTCGCCCGAGAAGCAGTGCATCACCCCGGCGTGGTAGCCGTGCTCGTCGAGGAGCGCCCGCGCCCGGTGGGCGGCGTCCCGCACGTGCAGGATCATCGGCAGTTCCATCGCCCGGGCCAGCTCGACCTGCACCTCGAAGGCGACCTCCTGGTTGGAACGGGCGGAAATGCCCCGAAAGAAGTCGAGCCCGATTTCGCCGATTGCCTTGATGCTGGGCTCGATGCAGAGCTCCTTCAGGGTCGTGACGTCGTATGAACGGAAGCGGTCGGCCTCGTGAGGATGAACGCCGATCGAGCAGTACATCCCTTCCTGATTCCGACAGAGACGAATTGCCTCCTGGCTGTCGGGCACGTTCTGGCTGGCGACGAGCATCTCCCGGACCCCGGCGACGAAGGCGCGGCGCAGTACCGCCTTGAGGTCGCCCGCGAACTGGATGTCGGTCAGGTGGCAGTGCGAGTCGAAGAGGTTGAGGCCATCCGGGTTCTGCCGCGACCGACGCGCCCGCAAGCTACGACACCTCACTGCCCGGCGCGACCTCGGCGTCGGGCGCGACCAGCGCAACCCGGTCGCCGTCAACCGCGGCCAGCAGCATCCCGTTGGACTCGACCCCGCGCAGGCGGGCCGGTGCCAGGTTGGCGACCACGACCACCTGCCGGCCGACCAGGGCGGCCGGCTCGTAGGCCTTGCCGATGCCGGCCACAATCTGGCGTTCTTCATCCCCGAGGTTAACGACCAGCTTGACCAGCTTGTCCGTATCCGGGACCCGCTCCGCGCTCTTGACCCGGGCGACCCGGAGCTGGACCTTCTTGAAATCCTCGAAGCTCAGCATCGGCTCCTCCTTGACAGGTTCGGGTTTGGAGGCCGCGGGGTCGAGGACCTTGGCCGGCACGGAATCCTTGGCCCCTTGAACCGTCTCGTCGCTTTCCTTCACGCCCAGCCGCGCAAGCTGGGCCTCGATCACCGCGTCGTCAACCTTCTCGAACAGGATTTCGGGCTCGCCCAGTTCCGCCGGCACCGCCGGTCGGGACGCATCGTCCCAGCTGCGCCGGCCCAGGCCCAACAGCCGGCCCAGCTTCCGGCTCGTGAAGGGCAGGAACGGGTACAACAGCGGTTCCAGCGCGGAGATGAGCCGCACGCAGGTGTTCATCGTCCGGTCGCATTCGGCGCGGGCATCACGAAACTGCCGCCAGGGCGCCCGGCCGTCGAAGTAGCGGTTGCCCAGCGCCGGCAGGGTCATCACCTCCCGGGCCGCGGCCTTGAGCCGGAAACCTTCGATCATCTCGCCCAGCCGGCCGGTCGTCGCCTCGATCGTCTTCAGCACTTCAAGGCTCGGCTCGTCGTCCGCGGTCACGTCCGGGACCCGGCCGCCGTAGTTCCTCCTCAGGAACACCGCGACGCGGTTGACGAAGTTGCCCAGCACATCGGCCAGTTCGTTGTTGCTCCGGGCCTGGTAGTCGCGCCAGGCGAAGTCCACGTCCCGGTTCTCGGGCAGGTTAACCGCCAGCGCGTAACGCAGGGGGTCGGGCGGAAGCTCGGCCAGGTACTCCGGCAGCCAGGCCGCCCAGTTGCGCGAAGTGGAAATCTTCCGGCTCTCGATGTTGATGAACTCGTTGGCCGGGATCTCGCCGGGCAGAACGAAATCGCCGTGGGCCATCAGCATCGCGGGCCAGACCATCGCGTGGAAGACGATGTTGTCCTTGCCGATGAAGTGCACCAGCTTCGTCCCCGGGTCGAGCCAGTAGTCCCGCCAGCGGTCGGACCGGCCGGTCCGCTCCGCCCACTCCTTGGTCGAAGAGATGTAGCCGATCGGCGCGTCGAACCAGACGTACATCACCTTGTCCCTCGCCTCGGGCAGGGGTACCGGCACGCCCCACGACAGGTCCCGGGTGATCGAGCGGTCGCGCAGGCCCTGCTCGAACCAGCCGGCGCAGAACCGCTTGACGTTCGCCTTCCAGTTCGTCTTCGAGTCGAGCCACCGCCGCAACGGCTCCTGGAACTGCGACAGGGCGAAGAACCAGTGCCTCGTTTCCCGCACCTCCGGCGTCGCGCCGCAGGTCATACACTTCGGGCTCTCCAGGTCGAGCGGCTCGATCCACCGGCCGCAGGCCTCGCACTGGTCGCCCCGCGCGCCCTCGGTATGGCAGTGCGGGCAGGTGCCCTCGACGTAACGGTCGGCAATGAACATCCGGCAGGAAGGGCAATAGAGCTGGCGGGTGGACTCGGGTTTGATGTACCCTTTCTCGTAGACCCGGACGAAGAAGTCCCGGGCGGTGCGGTGGTGAACCGGCAGGGATGTCCGCGAGTAGTTGTCGAACTCGATGCCGATGCCGTCGAAGGCCTGCCGGATTCGCTCGTGGTACCTGTCGATTATCGCCTTGGGACTGACGTTCTGCCGCTGGGCCGCCAGAATAATCGGCACGCCGTGCTCGTCCGAACCGCAGATGTAGACAATGTCCGAGCCCTTAAGCCGGTGGTACTTGACATAGATGTCCGCGGGCAGGTAGGCGCCGCCGAGTTGTCCGAAGTGAACGTCCCCGTTGGCGTATGGCAACGCACTCGTCACCAGAATCTTCACGGCGCAAAGAATAGCGCACCGCACCCCCAAGTCAATGCGCCCTCATCACCAGGCTCGCCGGAACATCCTCCGGCTTGCACCCCCGGGCCTTTTCGGTACAATCCGACTCCGATGCTATCTTTCCGCGGCGGCGTGCACCCGTCCGAGAACAAGCACTCGACCAGGCACCTCGCGGTCGAAACCCTGCCCCTGCCGCCGGTCGTGTTCGTGCCCATGTCCCAGCACATCGGCGCACCGGCGAAGCCTGTCGTCGAGAAAGGCGCCGAGGTCCGCACCGGTACCGTCATCGGCGAGGCCCAGGGCCGGGTATCGGTCCCGGTCCACGCACCCCTGTCCGGAACCGTCACCGGGGTCACCGAGATGCCTCACCCGCTCGCCGGCAACCGGGTGATGACCGTGGTGATAGAATCCGACGGCAAGGACACACCGGACACCGGCATCGGCGAGCGCGCGGCCGATGACTTCACCCCGGAACAGCGCATTGAAGCGGTCCGTGCCGCCGGGGTGGTCGGCATGGGTGGTGCGACCTTCCCGACCTTCTTCAAACTCTCCCCGCCGAAGGAGAAGCGCATAGACACCCTGCTCATCAACGGCTGTGAGTGCGAGCCTTTCCTCACCGCGGACCACCGGGTGATGCTCGAACAGCCTGCCGAGGTCGTTGACGGTGCGCTGCTCATCGCCCGCGCCCTCGGGGTCGAGAACCTCATCATCGGGGTAGAGGACAACAAGCCCGACGCGGTGGAAACCCTGCGCCGCATCCTGCCGTCCGTGTCGGACGGTGCTCAGCCGTGTTCCATCCGCATCCTTGCGCTCAAGACGCTCTACCCGCAGGGGGCCGAGAAACAGCTCATCAAGGCCTGCCTCAACCGAGAAGTCCCTTCCGGCGGTCTGCCGATGGACGTCGGCTGTGTGGTTCAGAACGTCGGTACCGCGGTCGCGGTCCGGGACGCGGTCCGGTTTGGTCGCCCGCTCATCGAACGCGTCACCACCGTCACCGGCCCGGCCATAACCGAACCGAAGAATCTCCGCGTCCGCATCGGCACCCCGGTCAAGGCGCTGGTTGACTACTGCGGCGGGTACCGGGCCGCGCCGGCCAAGCTCATAATGGGCGGACCGATGATGGGCATCGCCGTTGCCTCGGACGAAATCCCGGTGCTCAAGGGCACCTCCGGCGTGCTGGCGCTCGATGCCGACACGGCCGCGGAGCTTGAGGACCACGACTGCATCCGTTGCGGCCGCTGTATCAAGGCCTGCCCGATGGGTCTCGCGCCCCAGCGCCTCTACTACCACATCCTCCGCAAGCGACTCGAAGCCGCCGAGCGCGACCACGTTCTCGACTGCATCGAGTGCGGCTGTTGCGCCTGGACCTGCCCGGCCAAGATCCGCCTTGTTCACCATTTCAAGTTCGCCAAGTCGGAGATCAACGCCCGCAAGCGAAGAGCCGGATGACCCAGCTCACCGTCACCGCGTCTCCTCACCTGCGCGCGCCGGGCTCGGTCCGGCTGATAATGTGGCTGGTCGTCGCATCGCTTGTCCCGGCCTTCGCCGGCTCCGTCTGGTTCTTCGGCTGGCGGGCGCTGATGCTGACCGGGCTCGGGGTCGTTTCCGCGGTGGGCTTCGACGCCCTCGCCCAGAAACTATTCGGCCGGAAGGTCACCGTTGACGACGGCAGTGCGGTCATCACCGGCCTCCTGCTCGCGCTGAACCTGCCGCCGGCGGTGCCCTGGTGGATACCGGTCGTCGGCTCCGCCTTCGCGGTCGTCATCGTCAAGCAGTTCTTCGGCGGGCTCGGCCACAACTTCGTGAACCCGGCGCTGGCCGCCCGTGCCTTCCTCGTCGTCTCCTGGCCCGGGTTAATGACCGCCGGCTGGCTTGCCCCGCGCGGCGGCAACCTCTCCGGCATTGACGGCATCACCGGCGCGACCCCGCTGGCGGTGCTCAAGAACGCTTCCGAAATCGCCGGACCGGGCGGCGACCCGGCCGGCCTGCTGGCACAGGCCCAGTCCTGGCCGGTTGTCGGCCGGCTCTTCTTCGGCTCGGTCGGCGGCTGTCTCGGGGAAACCTCGGCCCTGCTCCTGCTCGCCGGCGGCGTCTTCCTGCTCGTCACCCGGCTCATCGACTGGCGCATCCCGGCCGGCTACATCGGCACCGTGCTGGTCCTCGCCCTCGTCCTGCCCGGCCCGAAGCACGACCTTCTCCCCTATCTCGGCCACCACGTCTTCGGCGGCGGGCTGATGCTGGGCGCGTTCTTCATGGCCACGGACTACGTCACCTCGCCGATTACCTCCCGGGGCCGGTGGGTCTTCGCGGTCGGTTGCGGCATCCTGACGGTCCTCATCCGCCTCTGGGGCGGATACCCGGAAGGCGTCAGCTACTCGATCCTGCTGATGAACGTCGCGACCCCGCTCATTGACCGCTTCACCCGCCCGCGGCTCTTCGGCCGGGTGAAAAAGGCGACGGGATGAGCGCGACAACACCGCAGTGGGTCCAGGGCCGGTTCTGGATGGTCGCTTCGCTGGTCATTGTCTGTCTCGTGGCCGCCTTCAGCCTGGCCCGGGTCTACAACGCCACCAGGCCGGTAATCGAGCAACAGCGCATCGAAGCCACTAACCGTGCCCTCGCCGAAGTCCTGCCCCGGGCGACCCGGTTCGAAGAACAGGTCCCGGACACTCTCTGGTATGGCTTCGACGGTGCGGACGAGCAGGTCGGCAGTGTCATCAAGGTCAGCCCGCGCGGCTACGCCGGACCGATCGAAGCCCTGGCCGGCATCGGTCAGGACGGACGGATAACCGGCATCTACATCACCTCGCTCAAGGAAACGCCCGGACTCGGGCTCAAGGCCACGGAACCGCGCTTTCGCGACCGGTTCCTGAACCGGACCCCGGAGGAACTCCGGCTCGTGCAGGACGGCGGGAGCATTGACGCCATATCCGCGGCCACGATAACCTCCCGGGCCATCGCCGACGGCATCCGCGAAGGCATCGAATCCCTCCGCCACCGGCTCCCGATCGGGGCCGGGAAGTCGGACCCGCCCGACGAACTGGATTTTTCCGACCCGGCCCGACCCGACCAACCATGAAACTCAAGTACTTCACCTCCGGCATCGTCAAGGAGAATCCCCTGCTCATCTTGATGATCGGGCTCTGCCCGGCGCTGGCCACGACCGTCTCGGCCCGGGACGGGTTCGGGATGGGCATCGCCGCCAGCTTCGTGCTCATCGCCTCCAACCTCGTCGTTTCGCTCATCCGGCGCTACGTGCCCAACTCGATCCGCATCCCGATATTCATCATCATCATCTCGACCTTCGTGACGATCATTGACTACGTGCTCCAGGCCTATCAGCCCGCGCTCTACAGCGTCCTCGGCGTCTTCGTGCCGCTGATTGTCGTCAACTGCCTCATTCTCGGCCGGGCCGAAGCGTTCGCCTACCACCACGGTGTCTGGGACTCCTTCCTTGACGGCGCGGGCAAGGCGGTCGGCTTCACCCTCGTGCTCGGACTGATGGGAATAATCCGGGAGCTGTTTGCCGCCGGCACCGTCTTCGGAGTCGCGGTCACCCCGGCCGGCTACCGCGAACAGCCGATGCTGTTCATGGTTTTCGCACCCGGCGCCTTCCTGCTCATCGGGATTCTCAAGAGCATCGTCAACCGCCTGACCGCCGGAAAGGCGAGGAGCTGATGCAACTCAACCCCGGCCAGGTATTCCTCGGCGCCCTGCTGGTCAACAACATCCTGCTGATGCGCTTCCTCGGGCTCTGCCCGTTCTTCGGCGTCTCCAACGCGGTCGGCACCGCCACCGGTATGTCGGGCGCGGTGATGTTCGTGATGCTGCTGGCGACCTGGGTGACCTGGGTCCTGTTCCACGCCGTCCTCGCTCCGCTCGGGCTCGACTTCCTGCGCACCGCGGTCTTCATCCTCGTCATCGCCTCGCTCGTCCAGTTCGTCGAGATGTTCCTCAAGAAGAACCTGCGCGCGCTCTACTCCTCGCTCGGCATCTACCTCCCGCTCATCACCACCAACTGCGCCATCCTCGGCGTCACCTTCCTCAACGTGGACTACGGCTTCAACCTCCTCAACGCCACCATCTTCGCGCTCGGCAGCGGACTCGGCTTCGGCCTGGTCATCATCCTCTTTGCCGCCATCCGCGAGAGACTCGCCGACGCGCCGATCTCCCGTAGCCTCAGCGGCTACCCGATCGCCTTCGTCGCCGCCTCGCTCGTCTCGCTCGCATTCCTCGGGTTCACCGGCCTGTTCGGGATATCCTTCTGATGGACTGGGCGCTGGTTCTCAAAGCGATGGCCGGTCTCGGCGGACTCGGGCTCCTGCTCGGCCTCGTCCTGCTCATCGCTTCGAAGAAACTCGCGGTCCGGATTGACCCGCGGGAAGAACTGGCCCGCGCCGCCCTGCCCGGGGTGAACTGCGGCGCCTGCGGCTTTCCCGGCTGTGACGGTTACGCGGCCGCGGTCGTGACCGGCAAGGCCGCGCTCAACGCCTGCCCGGTCGGCGGGCCGGCGGTCGCCCGCAGGCTGGGAGAGATAATGGGACAGGACGTGGATGAAACCGAGCCCCTGGTCGCCAAGCTCATCTGCCGGGGCGGCATCGAGCAGGCAACGCAGCGGTTCCACTATGAAGGGACGTACAACTGCCGGCAGGCGGCGCTCCTCCTCGGCGGACCCAAGGCCTGCGTGTACGGCTGTATCGGCATGGGACACTGCGTCACCGTCTGCCCGGTTGACGCCATCCGTCTCGGCCCGGACCGCCTGCCGGTGATTGACGAAAAGAAGTGCGTCGGCTGTGCCGCCTGCGTCCGGGAATGTCCCAAACAGGTCATCCGCCTTCTCCGCCGCTCCAAGCTCGTCTACCTCGCCTGCGCCAACCACGACAAGGGCCGGCAGATCAAGTCGGTCTGCAAGGTCGGCTGTATCGCCTGCGGCCTCTGCGTCAGGAACTGCCCGACGAACGCGCTTGAGCTCGTCAACAACCTGCCGGTGATGGACGAAGAGAAGTGCATAGACTGCGGCATCTGCGTCCACAAGTGCCCGACCCGGAGCTTCGTTGACCGCGCCAAGGGAAGGCCCAAGGCGGTCATCAACAAGAACTGCACCGGTTGCACCCTCTGCGCCACCAAGGCCTGCAAGTTCAAGGCCATCGAAGGCGAGCCGAAACAGCCGCACAAGGTCATCAGCGCCAAGTGCATCGGTTGCGGAGAATGCGTGAAGGTCTGCCCGGTCGACGCCATTGACATGGTCGGCGCCCTCGGTCACGCCGCCCGCACCACCTGAACCCCTCAGCGTAACAGCGTCAGGACATCCAGTGTCGCCGCGGCGGTGAAGTGCAGGAGCCAGCAGGGCAGGAAACTGCGACCGCGCAGGGCGATGAACCCGAGCACGATGCCGGCCAGCACCGAACCGTAGACCTCAAGCCCGGGCTTGCCGAAGTGCATCAACGCAAAGGGCAGGGTCGAAGCCGCAATCGCCGCCGCCGGGCCGGCCCTCCTTTCGAAGCCGAACAGGAGCAACCCGCGGAACAGGAACTCACAGGCGAACATGTAGGCGAATCGAACACCCAACCCGGCCGCAAACCAGGCCGGGTCGAGCCGCATCACCGAGAAGGAGGGATAGATGCGCAAGAACTCGGGACGCCGCGAGACCCAGAAGAGCAGCGGCAGGAGAACGGCGAAGGCGATTGCCGTGTCGGCCAGCCAGCGGCCGGGCCGGCCGGCCGCAAGCCCGAAATCCCGCACCCGGCCGCGGACCAGAGCGATTGCCAGCAGGACGATGCCGGCAAGCCACACCGCACCCAGCACCCGGAAGACCAACGGGACCAGCCCGGCCGCAACCGCCGCATCCAGCCCTGGTGTCAGCCTCGCGGTAAGCCGGCGGGCAAGCGGCAGGAGTTGATAACGCTGGGCGGTGAGCGCGAAGCCGGCGGCAAGCACGATGAGGATGAGGTCGGTGTTGACGAACAGAATCCGACGCGTGTCGCCGCGCAGTCCGCGCAGGTAGTCCACGGGCCAGACTAGCCGGAGCCCCGCAGTTGTCAAACGAGACTGGCGGAGAGAGACATTCTGGAGTATAATTGTGGTGATGAGGGAAGATAGTCAGTTCCATATCCGTTCACCCGAGACGCCTTTGCCGCTCGAATACCGCTACTCGACCCGCTACCAGTGCCGAGTCGCCGGCGGCATTGCCCTGACTGCGGCCGGTACGCTTGCCGGCGGAGTCTGGGGACTGGCTGTCGGCATCCTCGGCGTCCTGCTGACGCTGACCGGCCTCCCCGGTTTCTTCGCTGACCCCCGCGCCTTCGTGCACACTCCCGGACATCGGCTGGTCGTGACCGACGACTGCATCGAGGAGATTGATGAACGAGGCCGCGTCTGCTGGCGGTTCCTGCCCGCCGAGTTGTTGGCGGTTCGCGTCGTCAGGCGCACGACCGGTCGGACCGGGCGCGGGCAACGGGAAACCTGGCTCGTCGAACTGCGTGAGCGGCCGCGCGTGAAGATTCCGGTCTGGCTCCTGCCGGGAGAGGGGAGCCGGTTCCGGGCCAGGTTCGAGAACCTCATACGCTACGCCCGAGTATCCTGCCGCTGGCTCAACGAGCAAGCTTGACAGCCGAACCACCTGCCCTAGGATATAGCTGATGCTTGACCTTGCGGCTTCACTCGCTGTTCCCGGTGACAACAAGATTCTACTGGTGGTTCTGGATGGTCTGGGCGGAGTTCCCCGTGACACGAAGACCGAGCTTGAGGCCGCCTGGATTCCCAACCTGGACCGGCTCGCCGCCCGCTCCTCTCTCGGGATGACGATACCGGTCGAAATCGGCATTACCCCGGGCTCCGGGCCTGCTCACATTGCCCTTTTCGGTTACGACCCGCTCGAGTACATCGTCGGCCGCGGGGTCATCGAGGCACTCGGCATCGGCATCGAGGTCGCCCCCGGCGATGTTTGCGCCCGCGCCAATTTCGCGACGCTTGCCGGGGACGGCACCATCTCGGACCGCCGCGCCGGCCGCCTGCCCACGGCACGGGCCACGGAGCTCTGCGCCCTGCTCCAGGAGCAGATTCCGCGCATTGGCGACTGCGAGGTCATCATCCGGCCCGGCCGCGAACACCGCTTCGTGGTGGTATTCCGGGGTCCCGACCTCTCAGGCCGCCTTACCGAAACCGACCCGCAACACACCGGCGTCCCGCCCCTGCCGGTCAAGGCGCTCGTTCCCGAGGCCGAAGCCACTGCCGGCATCGTCAACGAACTCGTCCGCCGCGCCCGGGAAACGCTCACCGGACAGGAGCCGGCCAACGGTATCCTGCTCCGGGGGCTGGGCGAGCTCCCCCGGTTCCCCGGATTCGCGGACCGGTACAAACTGCGTGCCGCGTGCGTTGCGGTCTATCCCATGTACCGTGGGCTTGCTCGACTGGTCGGCATGAACACCCTCGAAGCCGGCACGACCTGGCTCGACGAGGTCGAGGCGGTTCGCCGAAGCATGGCCGACCACGACTTCTGCTATCTGCACATCAAGGATACGGACAAGGCCGGCGAAGACGGGGATTTTGACGCCAAGGTCGAACTGCTCGAACGATTCGACGAAGAAGTCCTGCCCCGGTTACTGGACCTGCGTTTTGACGTTCTCTGCATTACCGGCGACCACTCCACGCCGGCGACGATGAAACGCCACTCCTGGCACCCCGTGCCGTTCCTGCTCTACTCGAAGTATGTCCGCCCCCAGGTCAGCATCGAGGAATTCGGCGAGCGTAACTGCCTCCGGGGCAACCTGGGTACATTCCGGGCCCGGCAGGCGATGGCCCTGATGCTGTCCCACGCCGACCGGCTGGCCAAGTTCGGCGCCTGATGCGCTACGCACTGCTCTCCGTCTGGGACAAGCAGGGACTGGAGGAAATCGGTCAGGTGCTGGTCGAAACCGGACACGAACTGCTCTCCACCTCCCGCAGCGCGGAAGTCCTCCGCGCGGCCGGACTCCCGGTAACCGAAGTCTCGGACTGGACCGGTGCCCCCGAGATGCTGGGGGGAAGGGTCAAGACGATTCACCCGAGAATCGCGGCCGCCATCCTCAATACCCGGACCGACCCGGACGCCGACCGCATAGACGTGGTCGTATGCAATCTCTACCCGTTCGCCGACGGCATCGCCCGGGGAGCAACCGAAGCTGAGCTCATAGAACTCATTGATATTGGTGGTGTTACCCTGCTCAGGGCCGCGGCCAAGAACTACCACTACGTCCTCCCGGTACCGGGGCCGGACTGGTATCCGCCTGTGATGGACTCCCTCCGCACGGACCGCGCCGCTCAAACCGACCTCCGACTGACACTTGCCCGCGCAACTTTCAAGCTGACAAGCGGTTATGACTCGCTGATTGCGCAGTCGTTGCCGATTGCTCCCGCGCCACGGGCCTGATTCGGACCGGCCCGGGACCGTTCCAGATGTCAAACCACAGCGAAAACGTCATAGTTGATGCACAGCGAAAACGTCATAGCCCGTCCGTCGGGGTTTGGGCCTTGGTTTGGGTTTCGGAGGTAGTTTGCGGGTTCCGATTTCTCTGCCTCGGGGTCGGAAGACACGTAC
>DSBX01000129.1 GCA_011049385.1 Caldifarciminota bacterium
AAGACGCAGGTCACGCTCGAGTACGAAAACGGCATACCCCGGCGTATTGACAACGTCGTGATTGCCGCCCAGCATAGCGAGGCGATTCTCGACCGGACCGGCAGGCGCATCACCCGCGCCGCCCGGGAGGAGATTATCCGCCGGGTCTGTGCCCCGGTCCTGCCCGAGGCGCTCGTTGACCGCAGGACCAAGTACCTCGTGAACGGCACCGGCAAGTTCGTCGTCGGCGGGCCGCTTTCCGACACCGGTATGACCGGAAGGAAGATAATCGTTGATACATACGGCGGCTGGCTTCGCCACGGCGGCGGCGCGTTTTCGGGCAAGGACCCGAGCAAGGTTGACCGCTCGGCAACCTATATGGCCCGGTACATCGCCAAGAACTGCGTGGCCGCCGGGGCCTGCGACCGCCTCGAAGTGAGAATCGCCTACTGTATCGGCCGGGCCGAGCCCACCGAGGTTTCGCTCGATACCTTCGGCACCGGGCACGTTGATGTCAGGAAGCTGACCCGGACGGTGCGCGAGCTCTTTCCGCTCAAACCCCGGGAAATGATCGCTCACCTCAGTCTGCTGAACCCCATCTACCTGCCGGCCGCGGCCTACGGTCATTTCGGTCGCGTACCGGCGGTCCGCACCGTTGACGGCCGCAGGTGCTCCACTTTCACCTGGGAACGAACCGATATGGCCGACAAAGTCCGACGAGCCCTTAAATAGCGAGGGGAGATGCGCAAGTACCACGTCAAGGACCTGAAACTGGCCCCGGCCGGCCGCGCCCGCACCGAGTGGGCCGGTCGTTCGATGCCGGTACTGGCCGGTATCCGCGACCGCTTTGCCCGGACGCGCCCGCTCAAGGGCGTCCGGATGAGCTGTTGTCTTCACGTCACGTCCGAAACCGCGAACCTGGTCGCCACGCTGAAGGCCGGAGGCGCCAGCGTTCGGCTGTGCGCGTCCAACCCGCTCTCGACCCAGGACGACGTCGCGGCGGCACTCGTGAAGTATCACGGTATACCGGTTTTCTCCATAAACGGCGAAGATAGAGATACTTATTACCAGCACATCCACGATGCCCTGGCCCACAAGCCCAACATCACGACCGATGACGGTGCAGACCTCGTATCCGCGCTCCATTCCGACCGCAAGGAACTGACCGAGGGAGTGATAGGGGGGACGGAGGAGACGACGACCGGTGTGATCCGGCTCAGGAGCATGGAAAAGGCCGGGGTTCTGGCCTTCCCGATCATCGCGGTCAACGACTCGATGACCAAGTTCATGTTCGACAATCGCTACGGCACCGGGCAGAGCTCGCTTGACGGTATCCTTCGGGCGACGAACTTCCTGTTCGCGGGCTCGACGGTGGTTGTCTGCGGGTACGGATGGTGCGGTTGGGGCGTCTCGTGGAAAGCTCGCGGACTGGGCGCGGAAGTGATCGTGACCGAGGTTGACCCGGTCCGTGCGCTCGAAGCCAGGATGGACGGCTTCCGGGTAATGAAGCTGTCTGCCGCCTCTCGTACCGCGGACCTCTTCATCACCGTCACCGGCGACATCAATGTCATTGATGCGCACCACATCCAGAGGATGAAGGACGGCGCGATCATCTGCAACTCCGGTCACTTCGACGCCGAAATCAACAAGGCCGCTCTCGACCGGATGACGAAATCCAAACGCGTACTCAGGCCCAACTGCGTTGAATATACCCTGAACAACGGACGACGCGTGGTCCTGCTCGCCGAAGGGAGGCTCGTGAACCTGTCGGTGGCCGAGGGCCACCCGGCGATGGTGATGGATATGTCCTTCGCCAACCAGGCCCTGGCCGCCGAGTACCTGCTCACCCACCGGGACAAGCTCGAACGACGCGTCTACAAGCTTCCGGACAAGCTCGACACCGAGATAGCCCGGCTCAAGCTCAAGACCATGGGCATCGTGATAGACCGATTGACACCGGAGCAACGCGAGTATCTCGCCTCCTGGCAGGTCGGCACCTGAGCGTGTCGGTGTTGACAGTCTGGTGCGCGTGGTTATGATGTGGTGACCGAAAATAGCAGAATGGAACTAGGTATCATGACGCAGTCGGAGGCAACGGACTCTGGGGCGACCGCCGATAGACGGTCGTCGGACGAGACCGGTGTCGAGAGCCGGACAATCGCCGCCCTGGGATACCTGCCCATGCTCTTCCTGGTGCCCATGCTGGCCGGGCGAGGCGACGAGTACCAGCGCTTCCACGGCCGCCAGAGCCTGTTGCTCTTTCTGGCCTTTGTCCTGCTCTGGGCGGCGCTCTGGTTCCTGGGGCTGGTGTTCGGCCGGATACTGGGTGACGCGATACTGCTCGGGTTCATCTTCCGCGCGCTGGCGTGGTTTCTGCGCAATATCGTCGGAACCTTGTTATCGCTCGGCTACATCGTGATGATGACAGCTGGCATTGTCCATGCCGCCGCCGGCCGATGCTGGACGATGCCCTTACTGGGACGCTACGGGATACGAAACTGGAATCCGTGACAACTACAGACCAAGGAGGTAGTGCAATGCAGGATGAGAACCGAACCGAACAGCCCGCACCGCAACCGCAGCCGGCTCCGGCTCCGAAGCCGACAACTGAACCGGTGGTGGAATCGGCCGCCGACGTCGAGAAAGCGAAAGGGACCGCCTGGCTTTCGTATCTCGGCATCCTCTGGCTCATACCGATGCTGACGCTCAAGGACAACTCCTTCGCGAAGTGGCACGTCAAGCAGGGAATCGCGCTCGACATCGCCACCATCGGCGTCGCCATCGTGATGGGCATACTGTCCTTCATCATCATCGGCGTTATCATCGGTCCGATTGGCTTCGGTATCCTGTTCGTACTCAGGATCATCGGGCTCGTGAAATCACTCGGCGGTCATTACTGGAAGTGCCCGCTCGGCATCAGCAAGATAGCCGAGATGTTCAAGTTCTAACCGCCACCAGTGGCCGACGCCCGGTTCCGATAAGGGCGATTATGTAAACCTGTGCCGGGTAGGACGCCGCAGGTGCCCTGCCCGGCGGTCCATTGCTTGTGGTTGCTCCTATCTCCTGTCGCTGGTGTGTGCGTTGGCCGACACCTGTAGGTAGGCCTGATGGAGGACGCCGGCCGCGGTCCCCCAAAGGTATCGTTCCCGGATTCGATTCCGCAGGACAGGGTCCTTCGGTCGGGCCAGCGAAGCCGAGACCGCGTTCCGTATTGACTCCTCGGACCGCGGGTCGAGGTAAGTCGCCAACTCCGCGAAGTAGTCCCGCGTGCCGCCGTATCGTGTGATACAGACCTTGGCACCGGCCAGTCCGGCCTCAAGGGCGGCCAGGCCGGGCGTCTCGTAGAAGGAAGGCAACACCAGCGTGTCGCAGGCCGCATACGCGGACGCGAGCAGGGGCGAGTTCGGTTCCAGCGGCGGGATGTGAATGATGCTCTCGTTGCGTTCAATGATTGTCCGGCACTGCCGGCCATAGTCGTTGTTGAGCATCTCCCCGATGAGGACGGTTCGGCAACCGATCCGCTCCACTGCCCGCAACATGGGGAGAACGTTCTTGCGTCCCCAGCCGATATGGCCGACATAGAGCAGGAAGTCGCGCAGTCCATATCGGGTAACGAACTCATCGGGAACGGCCTCGGCAAACCGAGCCGAGACGCCGTTGGGCAGGATCTTGACCCGCTCGGCGCCGACCCCGAAGGCCTGCCGGACCATATCGGCCTCTTCGCTGGTGTTCGGCATCACCAGCGTTGCCATGTCGCAGAGCTCCTTGCAGAACATGTGCTCGGTCCAGACCCCGCCCCGCTTGCGCAGTCTGCCGGCGACCGCGACCATCGAGCGGACCCTCTGAGCCGGGTGACGACTGTAGAAGACCGGACTCAGCACCAGCTTCATCCCCAGCGTCGCAACCGCCCGGCCCAGATGGTAAGTGCCGACGTGGGCCCCGAAGAGGTGAAAGAGGTCGTAGTCGGACAGACGGTAGGGCTTCCACGGGTCGAAGAGCTCAGCTTCGACCCCCAGATTGCCCAGTTCTTCGGCCAGGGAGCGGACTTGGACCAGCACTCCACCGCCGAGCACGGTGACGGCCGGGAAGGAACCCAGGAGGACTCTCATGTGCACCTCACTGTAGACAGAATCTGAACATCAGGCGGAATCCCCATCTCTTCGTTTCGCCCTCGTCTGACGGCGCAGGCGTCGGTACCTCTCCCCCAGCCTGCGACACAGAGACAAACGTCGAGACACCACCGGCTTCGGTCCGGGGTCGTCGAACGGTTGCCAGTTCAGTCGCTC
The DNA here is from genome assembly GCA_011049385.1 of Caldifarciminota bacterium. Taxonomy (GTDB): domain Bacteria; phylum Hydrothermota; class Tepidihabitantia; order Tepidihabitantales; family Tepidihabitantaceae; genus DSBX01. The sequence goes on from DSBX01000129.1 coordinate 4,266, forward strand.
GAGTTCGTATCGGCCGGGCTCAAGCGGCACGCGGGCGAACCGGTCTTCAAACTCCAACTCGATCTCGATACCATCGTTCGGAGACCGAGTCTCTATCTCGATTGCTCCCGACCGCATCGTCGCACGGTACCGAACCAGTTCGCGGGCCTGCCACCAGTGGGCAAGACCGCCGACCGTCAACGTCGAATCGGAAGCCTGACGGGCCTCGTGCAACACTTCGGCCATCAGGTCATAATCCCGGGCCAGACCGGTCGGGTGGTCGTAGAGAAGGCAGGGTTCGCGCAAAGACTTCTGTCTCTGCACGACGGAGCGGTAGTAGCGCCGGATTTCATCGTCGGAAGCCCGGGCCGCACGCAAGCGGCCGAGGCAGACCGGGTGTACAGGTACCTGGAGTACCGCCGACGGCTTGCCTCCGATTATGGGTCGGAACGGCAGGTCATCCCAACCGGCGACGAAGTCACTGGAGAAATCCAGTTCGAGTTCAGCGAGCGCCGCATCCCAGCCCGGGTTCCAGTCACCATAGGGCGAGGCCGCCCCGGCCGGACGATAGCCGTTGTTCTGCAGGACCTCAAGCGCCGCGGATAAGTTCCGCCGGTTTGCCGCCCGGGAGCGGTAGACCTCGTGTCGATGGCAGTGCACCTGCACGTCCTGGCCTGCCAGCACCCGCTTCAGCGCAGGCAGTAGCGGGCCGTGTGCTTCGGTGTTGATGAACCAGCTGAACACCAGGCCCGCTTCGTCGGCCAGGCGTCGGGTGGCCAGAAGCTCTGCCTCCCCGCAGTAGTCGCTATCTACTCGAAACGCGAACGCGCTTCGAGCCGACCCCGGGCAGTAAGCAAGGTGCGGCAGCGGCAGTGAATGGCGGTTCAGCTTCCGCCGCAACTCGCGCACGACCCACCGCCGCATTTCGCCGCGGTCGTGAACCCCGACCCGCTCGACAACCGGGCGCGGCGTGCTGTTGCAGAACATGCGCAGCCGGGCCCGACCCGGAGCCGGCGGTCGCGGCAGTGAGAGCCGTTCGCAGTCCGGATGGGCGTCGGCGACTGCCGTCTGAGCCTGCCGCGTCCCGATGCGGCCGGACACGAGCAGGAGTCGGGTCGCGCGGTCGGGCCGACCGACCCGGAACGGAACCCCGACTTGCCGCAGAAGTTCCGGCCACGACGGATCGTCTCCCATCAGGGTGATCAACGACTCCCTCCCAGACCCAGGTCCCCGAGCCTCACGCCGCGAGCCAGGAAGACGACCAGCGCGTAGGCCGCAACCGCTGTGGCCGCGACCACCAGCCAGTGCCAGTTGGCGAAAGCGATGATGATCCCGACCATCGGGACGATTGCGGCGGGCACCGCCAAAGCTCGCCGGCCCAGGCGCGGCCTGACCAGTCCGAGCATGCCGGCAACCATCAACGCCGCCAGCACCGCTTCGCCCGCCACCATCCCGGCCGCGGCCCCGAGCGGTCCGAATCGCAGCGAGCCGAAGATGACGAAGACCAGCGCGGCGGTCACCCCGACCACGGTATTGAGTGCGTAGCGTCGCTCGCGGTCTCCGGCAAGGAGAGTGTAGCCGCCGACCGTGCTGACGAGGCTCAGCGGGAAGAACCATATCAACACACGCATGACCTCGCCGGAAGCGATGAAGCCCGCGCCGAACAGGAGGGCGGCGACCTGCGGACCGAACACCACAACCAGCACGCAGACCGGGGCCGCCAGGGCCAGCGCCGCACGCAGGATACTGCCGACCGTTGCGGGCAGTTCCTTCCGCCGGGTTCGGTAGTGCCGGGCCGCAATCGGCAGGAAGACCGTCTGGACAATCCGGTCCAGCAGGAGCACGAAGAACACGAACCGGTGCGCCGCAGAATACAGCCCGGCCTCGGCATCACCCCGGAAAAGGGCCAGGGCGACAATCGGCGCGTTGACGTGGAGCTGGGTCAGTATCGAGGCAAGACCGACCGGCAGGGCCTGGACCGCGAGACCGCGCCAGACGGTCGGCTCCCAGGCCAGTCGGGGCAGGCCGTGCCGGCGGGAGTGATTCGCGAGCAGGTAGGCCGCACCGGCGAGCGTGGCCACGACAAATGCCGCCGGGACGAAAAGGAGTTGCGCCGGTCCGCCGACAAACACGAACACCAGCAGGAAGTAGACCCCGTTCGTCAGGATATGGGCGCCCGCGATGTGGTGCATTCGTTCCTCGCCGGTGAAGACCCATTCCAGGGCAATGGCCTGGGCGAAGACACCGAAGGCGAAGAGCACGAGGAGCCAGCGCACTTCAGCCGGTCTCGGCAACAGCAGGGCGAACACCACGATGCCGGCAAACGCGAGGCCGGCCAGCAACAGCCGCAGGGTCAGAACCCGGCCGGCCAGCATCCCGGCCTCCTGCGGCTCTCGGGCGATGCTCCGGATGCCGATGGTCAGGAGGCCGGCCTTCGTCATCATGATGCCGTAGGCCGTAATAGACAGGCCGAACGCAATCTGGCCGAAGGCATCCAGCCCGAGCCGGCGGGTCAACACCGCGGTCACCGCGAAGCCGAGTGCCCGGGTGGCCAACTCCCCTACGAAGAGGAAGCCGGCGTTGCGTGCAGGCCTGCCCAGCATCACCCGCAATGCCTGCCGGCGCCGGGCGGCCGGTGACCGAGCATCTCCCTGTAAGCCGCGATGAGCCGGGCCGCGGCGGTGTCCCAGTTGTACTCGCGCTCGACCGCGGCTCTCCCCCGGCGTCCCATCTTCGCCACCTCTGCGGGGTCGGTCAGGAGTCTGACCAGCGCCGAGCTGACCATGCCCGCGTCGGTCGGGTCAACCGTCATGCCGCAGCCTTCCCGCCTGACGACCGGGCCAATCTCCGGGAAGTCGCTCGCCAGCACCGCCAGACCGGCGGCCATGAAGTCGAAGAGCTTGTTGGGTTGGCCGGTACGGTCGTTCTCACGTTCGGGTTGAAGCAGGATGACGCCGACCCCGCACCGCTCCAGTTCCTTCGCCATCCTGTCATAGGCCAGCCACGGCTCAAACCGCACCCGGTCGGCGAGCCCGTGTTCCTTGATGAAATGCGTGGTACGGGTCTCGATGTCACTGCGCGGGTCGAATCGTCCGATGACCAGCAAGCGCGCCGAGGCCTTCTCGCCGGCAACAGCGGAGAACGCTTCCAGCAGGACCGGGAAGCCGCGCTCCCGGGTCATCATCCCGGTGTAGACGACCCGGTTCACGTCCCGGTTGGCGGCCGGCGGACGAGTCGGACGGGGCGGGTAGTTCTGAACCAGCACCGGCGTCCGGCCCAGCCGGCGGAAGCGTTCGGCCCGGGTCGCATTGGTCTCGATAATGACGTCGGCCTCGCGCGCCGCGCGCCGCTCCAGGTGACGAACGGCCGCAGTAGCGGCCGCACGCACCGGCCAGGCCAGGTCGGTCCGGTCGCGGAACACCGCGGGAAAGAGCTCGGTCGAGTCATAGACGACCTTGACACCGGGGTCCTCCCGCTTCAACGCCAGTCCGATACGGAGCGCCCACGGGTCGAAGCAGTGGCAAACCGCAGGCCGAGCCTGCCGCACCGCATCGGCCATCGGCCCCAACGTAACCGGCTTGCGCATCCCGGCGGGCAGGACAACCGGGCACAGCGTCACGCCCGGTACCGACCGCGGATTCGATCCTGCCGGCAAACCGACCAGGGTGACGTTGAACCCGTCGCCGGCCAGCGTCGCGGCCTCGCGGGGCAGAAACCGCGAATAGTCAACAGGCTGGGCGGTCGTAATCAGGCAGACGTTCATATATAGGCTCACCCCGTCCCGATGCGGGACGGACCCGGGTCACCGTGAAGCGTCTTCCCGGGGCGGCTCGACAGCCAGGGGCGAATCATCCACGACACCCGGCCCGGCCTGCGGTTCGAAGTCTGAGGCACGGAGCTCAGATTCGCCCTCGGGCATCGCCGCGGGCTCGGGCCTGGGCGGCAACTGTCCCAGCACGCGCAGACACTCACGGACGGTATTGACGTGAATGTCCACCGTGTCGTTCGTATCCAGCGCATAGCCGCCGGCCAGCACCGGCACGACCGGGATACCCCGGCGATAGCAGCCCTCGATGACCATCCGGTCGCGCAGGGCCAGTCCGCGCTTGGTCAGGCGTAACGACCCGAGCTGGTCATGCTGGTACGGGTCCGCGCCCGCGATGTAGACGACCAATTCCGGCTTCTGTTCGTTGAGAATCCTGGGCACAGCCGGGCCCAGTCGTTTGAGGTAGGCATCGCTGTCGGTTTCGTCGTCGAGGCCGATATCCCAGTCCGATTCCTCCTTGATCGGGTACAGCCGTTCCTGGTGAATCGAGAAGGTGTAGACGGCCGGGTCGCCCTGGAAGACCCGGGCGGTACCATTGCCCTGGTGCAGGTCACAGTCTATCACCGCGGCACGGGTGATGAGTCTTTCGGTGAGCATCTTCCGAATGCCGACCGCGACATCGTTGATGTAGCAGAATCCTTCCCCGTGGTCCGGGAACGCGTGATGGAATCCGCCGCCGATGTGCATCGCCACGCCGTCCTCGAGTCCGAACCGGCAGGCGAGAATCGTCCCCGCGGCATGCAGGAAGAACCCCCCGACGATCTCCTCGGAAAGCGGCAACTCCGAGCGCACGGTCCGTGGGCTCCAGCGCAACTCCAGCAGGTCCTCGACGTAGTCATCGTGATGCACAAGCCGGAGATCCGCCGGGTCAGGTTCCGAGGGCTCGTGGAAGTCACCGGGTTGCGCCAGCCCGGTCTCAATCAGGCGTTCGTAGACCATTCGGTACTTGTCGGTGGGAAAGACGTGCGCGCCGATGTCCAGTTCGTAACGGGAGGAAAAGACGAGTCTCACCGCACGACTCCGGCAACTGCGGCACGCCAGAGCGCAGGCTGCGCCTTTCCTGGCCGGCGGACACTGGGAACAGCCATCGGTCGTGATTATAGAATCGCCTGTCCGACTGTCAAACACCCCGCCGCTCAGCGGCGCGGCCCCGCCTTGACCCGGCTTGTCGGCGGCCTACAATCACCCGCATTCGTGAGACTTAAAGGACGGAGCAGACGGCTGGATGCGGTCCGTACCGGCCCGCATCTCCCCCGCGCCCCGTATCACCAGGAGGTTGCCGATGATACTGGTTCTGGCAGAAGTCCTTGATGGCCAGGTCCGCAAACCCGCTTTCGAGTCATTGCTTGTCGGGCACCTGCTCGGCCGCGAGCTCAAACTCCCGACCGCGGCCGCGGTGCTCGCCGCCGACACCGCCGGTCCGGCTGAGGAACTCGCCCGGTTCGGAGCAAGCGATGTATTCACGGTCAGCGACCCCGGGCTTGGGCGCTACACGCCGGACGGCTACGCGACGGTCCTGGCTGAGTTGGTGCGCCGACACACGGCGGCGGTGGTCGTTATCCCGGCGACCGCCAACGGCAAGGACCTTGCCGCGACGCTGGCCGCCCGGCTGGAGTGCGACCTCCTGCCCGACGTGACCGGCATCGAGTTTGAGGACAACAGGGCCGTGGCGGTGCGGCCGATATACGCCGGCAAGGCCCTCCAGCGGCTGGCGGTACCGGACCGCAGGCCGGTGGTGATCTCGGTCCGTCCCCGGTCCTTCGACGCGGCTACGGCCGGGACCGACGCATCCCCGGTCAAGGTGGAAGAGATCAAGCCCGAACGCCTGCGCGCGGTGGTGGCCGACGTCGTCAAGACCGTGACCGACACGGTCGAACTCTCCGAGGCCGACGTCGTCATCTCCGGCGGGCGCGGGCTCAAGGGGCCGGAAGCCTTCGCCCTGCTTGAAGAGTTGGCGAAGGTGCTGAACGCAGCGGTCGGCGCCTCCCGTGCCGCGGTGGACGCGGGATGGCGCGACCACCAGTTCCAGGTCGGCCAGACCGGCCGCATCGTCGCGCCGACGGTCTACATCGCCTGCGGTATCTCCGGCGCCATCCAGCACCTGGTCGGAATGGTCAACTCCAAATGCATAGTCGCCATCAACAAGGACCCGGAGGCCAACATCTTCAAAGTCGCCGACTACGGACTGGTCGGCGACCTCTTCAAGGTCCTGCCGCTCCTGACCGAGGAGTTCAGGAAGAGGAAGGGCGCATAGCCTGTCCCTGCTTGCTCGTTGACTATGGGGGCGGTTCGGCTAGGATTAGGTCGGTGCAGGTTCAATTGACCGGTACGAGTCGGGGCGTGGCGCAGTTGGTTTAGCGCACCAGCTTGGGGTGCTGGGGGTCGCCCGTTCGAATCGGGTCGCCCCGATAACAGAGCCGCCGCCCTTACGGGCGGCGGCTTATCTTACTGCTTGCCGTCAGCTCGCCGAAGGTTCGACCGCGAGAGCCGCGTTGGCCGCCTCAACCAGCCGGGCAAAGTCCTCGGGCGCCGTCACCGCCATCTCGGAAACGACACTGCGGTCGAGGTCAAATCCCGCCTTCCGCATCCCATAGATGAAGCGACTGTAGCTCATATCCAACGGTTCGAGCGCGGCGCTTATCCGGGTAATCCAGAGCGCCCGGTAGGTGCGCTTCTTGCGCTTGCGCTCGCGGTAGGCGCTGATGAGCCCGTGCATGACCTGGAGCCGCGCCGGCCGGTAGAGATTGCGACGCGCACCCCGGAAACCCTTCGCCTGCGAAAGACACTTGTTGCGGCGTCGGCGGGTCTGCGGTCCTGAACTCGCCCTGGCCATTTCAGATACCCCGTCCCTTGGGCGCGAGCTGTTTCAGCCGGGCGGCCACACCCTTGGAAGCTATCTTCGGGGCGTGAAGCCGACGCTTCTGGGCCTTGGACTTGCAGCCGTTATTGTGATTCGTACCGCCGGAGTGGAACTTGAACTTGCCGGTCCCGGTACGCCTCACCCGGCGTTTCAACGAACTCAGTGTCTTCAGTTTGTTTTTCATTTCGGCACCAGCATTATCTGTATTGACTTTCTTCCTTCCAGTTGTACCCGGGGACGGCCGTCCACCCGGGCGACGTCGGCCAGGTCGCTGCTGAGCCGTTCCAGCAACTTGAAAGCGAGGTCGGTATGGGTCACCTCGCGTCCCCGGATCATCAGCGTCACCCGGATGCGGTCCTTCTCGGTCAGAAACTCGCGCATCTTGCGCATCTTCACGTCATAGTCGTGCTTGTCTATCTTCATCTTCATCCGCATCTCGCGGACCTCGGCCGAATGCTGCTTCTTCTTCGACTCGCGCGACTTGACCTTCTGCTCGTAAAGGTACTTGCCGAAATTCATTATCCCGCAGACCGGCGGGTCGCCCTGGGGCGCGACAAGCACAAGGTCCAGACCCTGCCGCTGGGCGAGACTCAGCGCCTCGCGGGTCGGCAGGATACCGATCGGCTTCCGGTCCGGTCCGATTACCCGGACGTAGGGTACCCGTATCTGGCCGTTGACGCGGGGGCGTCCGATGAAACCTTCACGGGGGACCTTGCCCTGGCGACTACCTCGGTACGTCGGATTCCTCCCGGATGCGCGCGAGCACCTGCTCGAGCGGCATCACCCCGAGGTCTTCCCGCCCGTGGCGGCGCACGGAAACCAGTCCGTCCGCAGCCTCACGGGCACCGGCAATCAGCATGTAGGGAATCTTCATTCTTTCAGCTTCAGAAATCTTGTGACCGATTCTATCAGGTCTTGCGTCAATTTCAACCCTAAGTTGCGCATCCCGCAATCGGGTCCCCACCTGGCGGGCATAGTCATCCTGGGCCTCGGCGATGGTCAGTACCCGCGCCTGCACCGGCGCGAGCCAGGTTGGAAACGCGCCGCCATAATGCTCGATGAGGATGCCGAAGAAGCGCTCGATGCCGCCGAGCACGGTTCGGTGGATGAGATAGGCCGGGTGGTGCCGACCATCCTCGCCCATATAGTAGACATCGAACCGCTCGGCGAGATTGAAGTCGAACTGGCAGGTCGAACACTGCCATTCGCGGTCGAGCGAGTCGAGGAGCTTGATGTCAATCTTCGGCCCGTAGAACACCGCCTCACCCTCGGCCCGTCGGTAGGGCAGTTCCAGCCGTTCCAGCACCCGAACCAGTGACCGCTCGGCCAGTTCCCACTGCTCATCGTTGCCGAGATACTTCTCGGTGTGCTCCGGGTCCCGCACCGACAGGTCCACCTTGAACCGTTCGAAGCCGAAGGCCCGCAGCATCTTCAAGGACAGCGACACCACGCCGAAGATTTCCTCCTCCACCTGCTCCGGAGTGCAGAACAGATGGGCGTCATCCTGCGTGAAGCCGCGTACCCGCATCGTGCCGTGCAGGGTGCCGGAACGCTCGTAGCGGTAGACCGTGCCCCACTCGCCGAGCCGAACCGGCAGGTCCCGGTACGAATGCACCCGGGTCCGGTAGACCAGGATGTGTCCCGGGCAGTTCATCGGTTTAAGGACATACTCCTCATTATCCACCGGGATGACGTACATATTCTCCCGGTAGTGGTCATAATGGCCGGAACGGTGCCAGAGCCGGCTGTGGGCGATGTGCGGGGTAACGATGAGGTCGTAGCCGGCGGCGAGGTGCTCGCGTTCCCAGTACTGCTGGATCAGCCGGCGCACGGTTGCGCCCTTCGGGTGCCAGAACACCAGCCCGGCCCCGGCATCCTCGTGCAGGCTGAACAGGTCGAGCGCGGTTCCGAGCCGGCGATGGTCGCGACGCTTCGCCTCCTCCAGCCGGTCGAGGTGCGCTTTCAAGAGCGCCTTGTCCGGGAAGGCGATGCCGTAGATACGCGAGAGCATACGGTTCCGCTCGTCGCCGTGCCAGTAAGCGCCGGCCACGTTCAACAGCTTCGGTGCCCGGATGACCGAAGTGTTGGCGACGTGCGGACCACGGCAGAGGTCCACAAAATCGCCCTGCTCGTAGACCGAGATCTTCTCGTCGGGCAGTCCCTGAATCAGCTCCAACTTGTAATCCTCGCCCCGCTCCCGGAACAGCGCCAGCGCCTCCTCCCGGGACAGCATCCGGTGCAGCACCGGTACCCGCTTCTTCACCAGCTCCTTCATCCGCTTCTCGATTGCGGCCAAGTCCTCCTCGGTGAACGGCCGGGCGACGTCGAAATCGTAGTAGAACCCCTCCGGCACCGAAGGCCCGATCGCGACCTTCGCCTCCGGGTACAACTGCTTCACCGCCTGGGCCATCAAATGCGAAGCGCTGTGCTGGAACACATCGCGCCCCTCCTCCGAATCGAACAACACCGGCTCGACGGTGCAGTCCGACTCGATGGGCACGGTCAAATCCACCAGCCTGCCGTCCACCCGGGCGGCGATGGCGCCGGACCCGGCCAGGACCTCACCGGCGGAAACGCCGGGAGAAAACTCGCGGCACTCGCCGCGGCTGGTAACGCAAATCACATCCGAATACTACCCGGTTTCAGAGGACTGTCAACCGACCGGGCCTCTTCACTGACCACTGGACCACTTGACCGCTAGACCACTTCCTCTCCTCCCGCGTTCATCGGCGGTTGCTCTTTCGACCCTTGACAGAAAGCGATGCCGGGCGGACAATGTCGCATGAAAGGAACTATCTTTCTGCTCGGGATGGTGGGAATGCTTGCGCTCGGGGCCGGGCAGGGCCGGATGGCCGACTTTGCCGCGCACGAGGCGGTGATGGATTCGCTGAGCGAAGTACATCCGCGGCTCCGGGGCCGCTGGCTGAATGAACGCGGGCTGGAAATGCCGGGCATCAACGCGCCATTACCGGCCTCGCCCCTCTCGGACTCGGGCGGCCTGCGCCTGGTCGGCAAATGGGGC
>DSBX01000347.1 GCA_011049385.1 Caldifarciminota bacterium
CCGCCGCTCACACCCGGGGTCTACTTCATCCGGGTCGGCGACGAAAGCGAGAAGGTGCTGAAACTGCGCTAGCGGCGCTTCGCGTTTCGAAATACAGGGCCCCGGCGGGAGTATGCCGGGGCCCTGTAAGGAGGAAGCTACCGGGATGCGCCCGTCGGGTTGCCCGAGCGGACGAACTTGGCGACGCGGACGGATGGCTCCGCAGCGTCGTCGTGGGTGATGCGGCAGAGGTAGGTCCCGGCCCCCACCATGCCGCCGGTCTCGTCGGTGCCGTCCCAGACGAATTCACACTGTCCCGCCGTGCAGGCCCGGCCCGCGGCGAGGGTCTTGATGCGCTTGCCCGCGGCGTCGTAGACCGCCGCGCTCAGTCGTGCCGGCCGGTCGAGTGCCAACCGGACCAGCGTCGGCGAGCCGGGCCGCGTCGGGTTCGGGAATACCTGCGGCAGGGCCCGGACCGCCGGCGACCGGACGTCACCGGTCTGCTCGCCGCCCACCGGCTTGCCGATTTCAAAGCTCCACCACGGCTCGGCGAAGGCACTCCAGGCGGTGCCGTCGAAGACGCGCGCGCTCCAGTAGTAGATATCGGGCTCGACCGGGAGCATCAGCGGCAGTTCCCAGTTCGGCGCGGTCGAGTGGCCTTCCCACACCGGGTCGTCGTCACCGGTCCGCCGGACCACGAAGTGGAACAACTCGAGCCCGGCCGGCGCGCCGATGCTCAGCACTATCGGCAGGCCGCCCGACTTGGTGCCGGTCGGCGGTGCGACCAGCGCCGGCGGCTCGGGCGGGATGCCGGGCGCGTACCCATCGGGGCCCGTTGTCTCAACCGAGAAACTCCAGACCGGGGCGAAGAACTCGCTCCAGCCGAAGTGGTCGCGAACGCGGCAGGTCCACCAGTAGTCGCCCACGGGCAGGGCGTTGCTCGGGAACATGGTGGAAACCAGGCTCCCCTCCGGTACCGGCCAGGCCGTTTCGGCGGTATAGATCTCCGCGACCAGCCGGAGACCGACCCCGTCTTCCTGGTAGACCCGGAAGTTCAACTCGACGACATTGCCCGGTCCGTCAACGGTCAGTACCGGCTTGCTGTTCGGGCCCTTCGTGCCGTTGGGCGGCGCCAGCGGCAGCGGCGGCGCCAGCGCCAGGGCGGCGACCGGCACGAGCACAAGCATCAGTGCGGTCAGCGTAGGCAGGCGTTTCATCTCACACCCCTCCTGTTACGGGAGCGTTCTAAGGCACGCTCCCAAGGCCTGCGGCCGTGGAGATTCCGTTCCTCTCCTGATTGTTCACCCCTCAACTTCGGGTGGCGTGTCGGGTAAAGCACCGGTCGTGCCGCGGGCGGTACGGTATCCCCGGGACAGGTAAGTGACTGGCGGGAGTAGCGGTTGCCGGACAGCCGGCGTCCTGCCCGGCTACGAGCCGGGTCACCCCGGGTCAGGGAGCGGGGAACGGTTATCCGCCTGAAGCTATTGCGATTGCCCCTGCGACAGGAGGGTGCCGGGCAGAGGAAGGTCGGTGCGGCCGCGTGCTAATGCAGTCAGGTCAGACCGAGGGGTGCAGGGTCTGGCGGGTTCTCTGTGTTGAGGGGTGACTGCAGGGGGTGTGGAGATACGCGGACGGCACCGACCTTCCTTGTCGGGCGGACCAATGACGCGCCCCGAAAGAGGGAGCTTCCGGGGCGCCTGGAGGCTGAGATGCACACATGAGGAGGCTTTCGGCACCGGTCGCCGCACACCAGCGACCCGACCGGGGCCATGCTGCATCGTCTACTCGTCTGGCTTGAGGCACTGCACTCCTGATAGCACATACCGTGCCAGTCGCAGCCGCGCCGTTCTGCGGGGCAACCCCCGTGCCATCAATGCTTTAGGTCATAGCGACCAAATCCGGGGAACGCCGGCAAAGATAGACCCGGTCGCAGTTGGCGGCTAAGTGACTATTGTGCGATACTTACTGCCGCGACAGTTACTGCGTCAAATCCTGCCGCGGTTCCGGCTGTCGCGGTGGAGACGGCATCAACTCGATTGCCACACCGCTCTCCAGCGCCAGCCGGCGTACCAGTCGTCCGGTCCCGGCCTTTTCGTACCAGAGTTCGAATTCGCTGTCGCCGACGGTGAGGCCGAGCTTGCGACAGTCGAAGCTCCCGGCCGGGACGGTCACCGTCTCGTCGCCCAGGGCGCGGAACTCACCCGGCCGGACATCGCCGCCGAAAGGCGGGCCCATCGGCTCGACGACGGTGATTTCCGCCGGGCGCTTCGGGTTCGGCCGGACCGCCCGGCCGAGGAAGGCAAGCTGTTCCGCGTCGTAGGTCCCGGCGCCGGAGGGAAGCAACTGCTGTTTCTCCTCGCCGGTATGGGTCCAGGTGCTGACCGCCACCGACCCCTCGCGGTAGATGGTCGCGGTGGTGGTCAGCGCCTCGCCGACCGTGACGAACCGGAAGGAGAAGAGGGGGCGCAGGTCAGGCTGGTGCAGGAGCACCATCGAGGAATCGGTGGTCTCGATGTTGCCGGTCATCGTCCGGGTGACGAGGATGAGCCGGTAGACCGGGATGTCTTCGAGCCAGTCCATCCCGACGCCGGTGCGGTGCTCGCCGATGACGCCGGCCGGGGTCACGACCTGGTAGTGGCTGGTTTCGCCGTCCGGGAAAGGCGGAAGGCGCAACTGCAGGCCCGCGTCGAAATCTTTCGTGCCGCAAGCGGTGAGCAACAGGCACGCGGCCGCGGTCAGGATAATTCTGTGCATAATCAACTCCTTGGAAGACCCTGACTATAGCCGGACTTGAGGCGATGGTCAATCGCCCCGGCAACGTGCGGGCATCTTGACTTATCGGGGGTCTGGGGCATATTGTACAATGGCCCTATTGCCTGGCCCGGTTGCCGATGGAGACGTCCTGCAGGTCTTCACGACCCTGCCCGCGGCCGAGGACGCGGAGCGACTCGCCCGGGCGCTGGTCGAGTCCGGCCAGGCCGCCTGCGTCCAGGTCGCGGGGCCCATCAACAGCACTTATCGCTGGCAGGGCCGGGTCGAGCATACGCGCGAATGGCTCTGCCTCGTCAAGACCGACCGGCGTCACTGGCCGGCGCTGGAGCAGGCGGTTCTCCGCCTCCATCCTTACGACACGCCCGAGCTCATTGCGGTCCCGGTCGTTGCCGGCAACCGCCGCTACCTTGACTGGCTTGCCTCCGTGATGGCGGGCGGCGGGCAGGAGGAGTAGGCGCGGACGATGCCGGTTGAGCGCTTCTCCGCACTGCTTGCCGGTTCCGACCCGGCCGCGCGCCGCCGGGCGATAAAGGGACTGCGCCGGCTCGGCACGCCCGAGGCCGCCGATGCCCTGGCCCGGGCGCTCAACGACGAGGATGCCGAAGTCCGACAGCTGGCCGCCGATGCGCTCATCACCTTCGGCCCCGACGCCTGCGAGACCGTCGTCGCCCGCCTGCGCGAAGCGGGCGGCACGCCGGACTGCATCGTCATCCGCCTGCTGGGCCGCCTGCACAGCCCGGCCGCGGCCGAACTGCTGGCGCGGTTCGTCAATGCCCGGGAACCCGCCACCAGGGCCGCGGTCGCGGCCGCCTGCGGCGAACTGGCGCAGAGCGGTATCCGTTCCGCGGGCGGGGCCGCCCGGCCCCCGGCGGCGGCGGAAACACTCTTCAAGACCCTGGTCGAGCTGTTGCGCGACCTCGACGCCCGGGTGCGCATCGCCGCCGCGGCGGGGTTGGGCGCGCTGGGCGACGAACGGGCCATTGCCCCCTTGCTTGACGAGCTCAACGATGATGACCCGGCCTCGCGGGCGGCGGCGGTCGCGGCGCTCGGGCGGATGGGCGGCCGCCGGGCTTTCGAGGAACTGGCGCGGCTGAGCGGGGCGGACCCGCACCCGGACGTGCGCGAGGCCGCGACCGATGTCCTGCGCGTCGAGACCGGGCGTTCGGTGGAACCCCTCATCCGGATGCTGACCAGCAAGGAACCGGCCCGGCGGATCGAGGCGATGACCGGCCTGCTCGAAATGGGCCGGGCCGCGACGCTCGCGCTCGGCGACCTGCTCCGGGAAGGCGCACCCGAGGCGCGGGTGGTAGCGGCGGAACTGCTGGGCCGGATCGGTGAGCCGGCCGCGCTCGAGCCGCTCGCGGCCGCCTGTGCCGACGATGATGCCCGGGTGCGCGTCGCCGGCGCGACCGCGCTCGGTCGTATTCCGGCGCCGCGCAGTGCCGAACTGCTCGCGCCCCTGCTCGACGCCGACGACCCGGCGCTCTCGGCCGCGGCCGCGAACGGGCTCGAACGGCTCGGCCCGGCGGCAATCGAGCCGGTGATGGTCCAGCTCGGCAGTCGGCGGGAGATGACCCGGATAAGGGCGATAGACGTCCTGGGCCGCTTGCGCCACAAGGGCGCCTGCGAGAGGCTGGTCGCCGGCCTCGGCTCGCGGACCGCCTGGGTGCGGGCGGTCTCGGCGCAGGCGCTGGGCGAGATCGGCGAGCACCGGGCGGCGGCGGAGCTCATCGCCCGGCTCGCCGACCGCGAGGCGCTGGTCCGGGCCATGGCCGCCGAGGCGCTGGGCAAGCTTGCCGAGCGCGATGCCCTGAAGCCGCTCCTGGCGCGGCTCACCGACCCCAGCGACCTCGTCCGCGCCGAGGTCCTGCGCGCGCTCGGCCGCGTCGGGAACACCGAGGCCCGGGCCGGGATCGTCGCCGCGCTTGAAGACCCCGAGCCCGACATCCAGGTCGCGGCGATCGAGAGCCTGGTGGCCCTGCGGGTCGGGGAGCCGCCCGGGCAACTGCGCCGGCTGGCGCGGCGCTGGCCTCGCGGCCGGGCGCGGGCCGACGTGCGCCGGGCGGCCCGGTGGGCGCTTGCGATCCTCGGGCCGCTGGCGGAAGGCGACGGCGGCTAGCCGCCCGCGCCTTACTCAGTCGCCTTCGAACAGCGCCCGGGCATAGGCCGCGGGGTCGAACGGTTCCAGGTCCTCAAGCGTTTCGCCGGTGCCGACGTAGCGTATCGGCAGGCCCAGTTCGAGGGCGATGGCGATGAGCACTCCGCCCCGGGCGGTGCCGTCGAGCTTGGCGACGATGAGGCCGGTCAGGCCGAGTTGTTCATTGAAGGCCCGGGCCTGGGCCAGGCCGTTCTGGCCGACGGTCGCGTCGAGCACGAGCAGGGTTTCCTCCGGCGCACCGGGCCGGACCCGGCCCAGCACGCGCTTGATCTTGTCCGCCTCCTGCATCAGGTCGGTGCGGGTGTGAAGCCGGCCGGCGGTGTCAACGATGACGAAGTCGTCGTCCCGGCTCTGCGCCCGCCTCACCGCGTCGAAGGCGACCGCGGCCGCGTCCTGCCCCTGGCGGGAGCTGACCAGTTCCACCCCGGCCCGCTCCGCCCAGACCGCGAGTTGCTCGGCCGCGGCGTCGCGGTAAGTGTCGGCCGCGGCCAGCACGACCCGCTTACCCTCGCGGCGCAGGCGGTAACAGAGCTTGCCGGTCGTGGTTGTCTTGCCCGAGCCGTTGACCCCGACGATCAAGATGACCGCGGGCCGGGCCGCGGCCGGCGGCGCGCCGCCGCCGGCCGAGAGCAGACGGGCAATCTCGGCTTCAAGCGCCGTCCCTCTCTCCGCGGGCCGGACGCCCCGGACCTTGTCGAGCAGGAGTTCGGTCGCCCGGCTGCCGACGTCGGCGCCGAGCAGGAGCTCCTCCAGTTCCTCGTCGCTCTCCGCGCTCAGCAGGCGGCGGAAGACACTGCGCGTCCGGGCCAGGCCCGAGGCGAGCCGGCGCAGGCCCCGGCCGATGCCCTCGAGGGCGGACATCGGCTAGCTCACCGCCGCGCCGACCGCGCTCTCGCGGTAATCGGCCAGATTGACCGATACCAACTTCGACACGCCGGGCTGTTCGGAAGTGACCCCGAACAGGGAGTCGGCACGCTCGACGGTCAGCCGGTTGTGGGTGATGATGATGACCTGGGTTCGGGCCGACATCTGCTTGAGGTAGTCGGCGAAACGGCCGACGTTGGCATCATCGAGCGGAGCGTCAATCTCGTCCATGAAGCAGAACGGCGCCGGTTTCACGCGGTAGAAGGCGAAGAGCAGGGACACCGCCAGCAGGGCCTTCTCTCCGTCCGAGAGCTGTTCCAGCCTCTTCGGGGTCTTGCCCCGGGGCCGGGCGGTGATGGTGATTTCCGATTCGAGCGGGTTCTGTGCGTCGGCGAGTTCGAGGTCGGCCTCGCCGGCGAGGAACATCCGGCGGAAGACGTCGCGGAACTGCTCGCGCACCAGGGCATAGGTCTCGACGAACCGCTCGCGGGCGTGGCGGTCTATTTCGGCCATGGACTGGAGCAGGTTGTCGCGTGCGGCGATGACGTCGGCACGCTGGGCCGAGAGGCGGTCGCAGTCGCTCCGCTCCTGTTCGTATTCCTCGAGGGCGAGGGGGTTGACCTGGCCCAGTGCCGCCAGACGCCGCCGGATTTCGTCCAGCCGGCCGGCGACGTTGTTCTCGGCCGCGGGCCGGAAGTTGGCGAGGTCGGTGCCGTACTCGTTCGCGGCTTCCTCGACCAGCGCCTTGCGGCGGCCGGCCAGTTCGTGGCGGGCCATGCGCTGTTCGAGAAGCAGTTTCTGGTGCTGTTCCTGTGCGGTGCGGAGTTCGGCGAGGTTGCCTTCGAGTTCCTCCTCGGACCGCACCAGTTCGGCGACCGAGAGTTCGCTGATGCGGGTCTCGAGGCCGGCGATCTCTTCTCTTGCCGCGGTCACTTCGGGCTGTGTCGCGTCACGCTCGGCCGCGAGCCGGGCGGCTTCGGCCCGGGCCTGCGCGGCCCGGTCGGCCAGCGCGGCCACCTGCCGCCGGCGCTCCTCGATGCTCCGGCGCAGGAAGTCGCGCTCGCTTTCGAAGCGGGAAACCTGCTGGCGCTCGTCGCTCAGCCCGGACAACCGCTCGCCGGCCGCGGCCAGCCGTTCCCGGGCCTCGTTCTCCTGGGTCCCGACTTCGTCGTCAACCCGCCGCTGGACCTCGGTCTGCTTCTCGACCCGGGCATCGAGGCCGGCCAGTTCCTCCTTGGCCGCGGCCAGTGCCTGCGCACCGTCCCGGCGCCGGGCCCGGACCCGGGCGAGTTCGTCGCGCAGGCGGGTTTCGTCCCGGGCGATTTCGTCTTCCCGCGCGGCCAGCGTGTCGCGCCGGGCCGCGCCGGCCGCGCCGGCGCGTTCGGCCCCGGTCAGCTCCGCTCTCGCCGCCTCGAGCCGGCGGTCGAGCTCGACCGAACGGCTTTCGAGTTCGCGGGCCTGCGCCTCCAGCCGGGCCTGTTCCGCCTCCGCCGTCCCGAGCGCGGCCTCGGTCTCCTCCAGGCCGCGTTCAAGCCGGAGCCGGCCGCGGGCCGGGCCCGCGACCAGGTAACTGCCGTCGTCAAGCCGGGCACAGCCGCGGGAGTTGACCAGGGTCCGGCCCGGCAGGCGCCGGGCCAGTTCCTCGAGGTCGGCATCGTCCTCGACGATGAGCGCCGCGCCGATGAGCCGGGCCACGACCGCCGGACAGCCGGCCCGGGGGCGGACGCGTTCGGCCAGGGGCCCGGCCACCCCGTCCGGCCGGGAGCCGGGCGGGTCGGGCAAGGGCGGCGGCGCGGTGTCGTCCGGCCGGACCAGGCCACAGCCTGTTTCCGGCCCGCGTTCGGCCAGGGCCCGGAGGTCGTCCGGGCCGGGCACGCCCTCGACGACAAGGTAAGCCAGCACCGGCTGGAGCGCGGCCTCGGCGGCCCGCTCCCAGCCCGGCTCGATGTCGAGGAGGCCGCCGGTTTCGCCGCGGACCCGCTCGCCCAGCAGTTCGCGGGATACCCGGACCAGGTCCGGCACGAGCGAGCGCAGGACCGCCAGTTCCTTTTCCAGCCGGGCGCGGCGGTCCCGGGCGAGGTTGCGGGCGGCCAGGTTCTCGTCCGCCCCGGCCTCGGCCCCGCCCAGCGCGGTTTCCAGCTCCGCGACCGCGGCCCGCGCCCGGACGAGCCGGGCCTCGGCCTCCTCCGCGGCCCGGCCCGCCGCTTCCCGGTCGGCCCGCAGTTGCGCGAGGCGGGCGCGGGTTTCTTCAAGCTCCCGGGCCTGGCGTTCTTCGCTCTCGGCCTCGTTGCGGTCCATCGCCTCGAGGTAGTCAACCCGGCCGCGCGCCTCGTGGCGCTTCTCCAGCAGTTGCTGGAAGCTCTCGCGGACGGTCTGGCCGTGACTGCGGAGTTCGTGGAGCTTCCGCTCGGCGGCGGCGGTTTCCAGCCGGGCCTGTGCCAGCTCGGCCTGCCGCTCCTGCCGGCGGGCGTCGGCCCGCTCCAGTTCGCGGAGCACCCGGGTGAAAGCGGTTTCCAGGTCGGCGATGCCCCCGGCCAGCGCCTCGCGTTCCGTTTCGGCCCGCGTCGCGTCCTCCTCGAGGAAGATGATGCGCTGGGCCGCAACCAGGTCCCGGCTCTCCAGCTCGCTCAGCCGCGAGCCGACCCGGCGCGCCTCGGAGGTGATGGCGTCCTTGCGGCCCTGGACCGCGCGCACCTGCTCGCGCCGCCCGGCCAGCTCGCGCTCGAGCCGGTGAATATCGCCTGAGCGTTCCGCGCCGGCGGCTTCGAGCGACTCGACATCGCGGTCCGCGGCTTCGAGCGCGCGCGCCAGCGTCTCGTACTCGTCCTTGAGTTCGAGCAGGCGCAGGTCGCGCTCCACCGCCCGCAGTTTCTCCCACGCCCGCAGGCGGCCGGACTGGCGGCGGAGCGAACGCACCACCCGCTCGCGCTCGGCGAGGATGTCGTCGAGCCGGAGGAGGTCGCTTTCGGTCAGGTCAAGCTTGCGCCGGCAGTCGGCCTTGGCCTCCCGGTACTTGACGAGAGTCGCCGCCTCCTCGAACAGCTTGCGGACGTTGCCGGCGATGACCTCGCGCATCTGGCGCAGGTCGAAGATGGAGTAGACCCGGGTGCCGATGCCGGAGCGGAGGAAGACCTCGTTGATGTCCTTCATCCGGCAGGCCTGGCGGTTGAGGTAATACTCGCTCTCACCGGAGCGGAAGTAGCGGCGGCGGATTTCGATTTCGGACGGGTACTCGGGCAGGCTGTCGTTGGCCAGCACCATCCGCACCTCGGCGAGGTTGGTCGGCGCGATCTTGGCGGTGCCGCCGAAGATCAGGTCTTCGTTCCGCTCACAGCGCAGGACGTTCGTGCTCTGCTCGCCCAGCACCCAGCGCAGGGCGTCAAGGATGTTGGTCTTGCCGCAGCCGTTGGGTCCGATGATGGCGTTCATTCGCGGCGAGAACCGCAGGGTGGTCTTGTCCTGGAACGACTTGAAGCCGACGAGCTCAAGCTCGCTGATGTGCATTGCCTAGAATATGAACCGCGCCTGCGAAGTCAAGCGCCGCAAAGGGCTACCCGACGATCAAGCGGGTCGTCTCGTCGGGCGAGGCCGGCCGCACCCGGAGTTCGCCGCCGCCGATGGTGACCGACACCGACAGCTCGTCCCGGCGGTCGGAGTAGCGGGCGCAGATGCCGGCCGCGAGCGCGCGGTCCTCCTCCCGGTCCGGCACGAGCAGGCCGACCGGGCCGGGCAGGGCGCTTGCGTCCACCACCGCGGCGCCGGGCGGCAGGTGCCGGAGCAGGGCATTGTTCTCCTGTTCGTTGCGGCCGACGACGAGCCGCGCGCCGGAGGGCAGGCGGAAGTGCCGGCCGAAGCGCAGGAGCTCGACGGTCGCGACCGAATCCTCGCCCCGGGCCAGCGCCTCGCGCAGGCGCGCGGCGAAACCGGCGTCGGTGAGGAGACAGCCGCCCGCCGGGTTGGCGAAGCCTTGGATGCCGAACCCGGCGGCGAGCGCGAACTGCCGCTTCCGGCTCCGACCCTGGATGTCGAGCAGGCGCGCCCGGTCAACCAGCCCCTCTTCTTCGGGCACGGTCGGCGCGAGCAGGCGGGCCGAGAGCGGCCGGAGCAGGTACCCTTCCGCGCCCGACCGCTTCGCGACCAGTTCCAGCCCCGGCTTGCGTTGGGACATCGGCCGCTGGCCGAGGACTTCGCCGGTGATGACGAACTGTGCGCCCCGCGCCCGGCCCCAGTCCCAGGCCCGGCGGACCATCAGGATGTGGCAGTCAATGCAGGGGTTCAGGTTGCGGCCGTGGCCGTAGCGCGGGGCCTTGACCAGCTCGATGAAGCTCTCGTCTATCGGCAGGCGCACGAGTTCGATGCCCAGCGCCTGCGATACGACCTCGGCTGCGCTCGGGCCGTCGGTCGGTGGCGGGCAGTAGCCGCCGGTGAAGTTGACGCCGGTGACCCGGATGCCCTGGTCCTGCATCAGCCGCACCGCCAGCGCCGAGTCGAGCCCGCCCGACATCAGCGCGACGCAGGAGACGGGGCGGTTTTCGGTCATGCTCGCCGGGCTGGTCATCGGCGATATCATAGCCGGGCCGGGCCGGACCGCAAGCGACTCCGGCCCGCGCGGGTGAGTAACAGGTCCTGTGCGGCCCGGGAATCTCGGGGGCTACTTCTGCCCGAACCCGGCCGGCCGGTCAGCCCGGTTTCAATGAGGAGCAGGACCGGCACCGGCACGAACCGGCGCTGTAGGCCGGCGCGCCGGGAACCAGTGCCGGGTGCGCAGGCAGATGCGGACGAGCAGGAGCATCACCGGGACTTCGATGAGCACGCCGACGACGGTCGCCAGCGCCGCGCCCGAGGAGAGCCCGAAGATCATCGCCGCGGTCGCGATCGCGACCTCGAAGTGGTTGGAGGCGCCGATCATCGCGGCCGGCGCCGCGTCCTCGTACCGGAGCCGGAGCAGGCGGGCCAGCCCGTAGCCGAGCCAGAAGATGAGCCCGGTCTGGATGAAGAGCGGAATCGCAATCCAGAGGATAGTGAGCGGGTTCCTGACGATGACCTCGCCCTTAAAGCTGAAGAGCAGGACGAGCGTGACGAGCAGGGCAACGATGGTGACCGGGGTCAGCAGGGGCAGGAACCGCTCCCGGAACCATTGCTCGCCCCGGGCCCGGATGATGAGCCGGCGGCTCAGGTAGCCCGCGCCCAGCGGCAGGGCGACATAGACCGCGATGGAAAGCACCAGCGCCCGCCAGGGCACCGGCAGGCGGCCGACCCCGAGCAGGAACCCGCCCAGCGGGCCGTAGAGCAGGAGCATCAGGAGCGAGTTGACGGCGACCATCACCAGCGTCAGCCCGTCGTTGCCCTTCGCGAGGTAGCCCCAGACCAGCACCATCGCGGTGCAGGGCGTGATGCCGAGCAGGATCGTGCCCGCGAGATAGGAACGCCAGAGCGGCACTTCCAGCATCCGGACCCCGTTTTCCAGCACCACCCGGCCCACCCCGTAAGCCGCGCCCGGTTCGAGGTTGATGCCCAGCGGCAGTTTCACGAGGTCGGTCGCCTCCGCGCCGATGAAGCCGCGGAAGAGCAGGCCGAGGAAGAAGATGGAGATGGCGTACATCGTGAACGGCTTGATTGCCCAGTTGATGAACAGCGTCAGCCCGACCGGCTTTGCGCTCCGGCCGGCCCGGAGCACCGCGGCGAAGTCAATCTTGACCATTATCGGGTACATCATGAAGAACAGGCAGGCGGCAATCGGGATGGAGACGACCGGCGCGCCGTTCGTGTAGATGGCGATACCGTCGAGCATCTTCGCCAGCCCGGGAGCGAGCCGGCCGAGCAGGATGCCGAGGCCGATGCAGGCGAGGACCCAGAGGGTCAGGTAGCGTTCGAACACGCTTAGCCCCTGCGGCTGTTTGGTGACACAGGCTTTGGAAATCATCGCCGCGGCCTCCGGCCCGGCGTCCCCTGCCCGGCCAGGAACGCGGCCAGTTCGGAGAGGACCCCGGGCGCGACCGAGCATTCGATGCGCTGTCCCTGCCGCGCCATCCTTATCAACCCGGCCTCGTGCAGTTTTTTCAAGTGATGCGAGACGGTGGAAGGGGCGATGCCGAGGTCATGGCCGAGCTCGCCGACGCAGGAGCAGATCCGGCTCGCGCGGCAGGCCGCGGCCGGCCTTGGCCCGGCCATCAGCCGGTGCAGGAGTTTCAAGCGGTGCGGATGGGCGAGCGCCTTGAACGCCCGGGCCAGCCGCGGGTAGGGGACGATTCGACTATTCGACATATATCGAATTATATGCGGCCCGACCTCGCGGTCAAGCGTCTCGGGCTCAGGCAATCCAGCGGCGGTTGACGGCGCGCAGGCTCAAAAGGAACAGGCCCAGGCAGAAGCCGGCGAGGATGAGGAACTCAAACCCGAGCGGCAGGAGGCCGGGCTGTCCCAGCCCCTGGCGCATCACGTCCGCGCCGTAGGTCGGCGGCAGGGCGTAGGACAGCGGCCTCAGCCACGCGGGCAGACGCTCAAGCGGGAAGAACAGCCCGCAGAGGAATATCATCGGGAAGCGGAAGAAGTTGGAAAGCGTCTGGGCTTCGAAGACTTCGGTCACCGCGACCGCGACCAGCAGGCCGAGGAAGGCGGAACTGACCGCGGTCAGGACCACGCCCGCGATGAGCGTCGGCCAGGCGATGCCGGAAAGATCGGTGATGAAGGCCGCGAGCGTGAGCGGGACGAAGGCGTTCAAGACGCCGAAGAGGATCGCGCCGGCGGTCTTGGCGAACATCAGGAGCGACAGCGGCAGGGGCGCGAGCAGGAGCCGCTCGAACGAGCGAGTCCGGCGCTCGAAGGTGATGGCGACCGCGAGCAGGGAGGTGGTACCGAACAGCACCGCCAGCGTCATCACCCCGGGCAGGAGCGCGCGCAGTTCGGACGGTTGCGCGCCCGAGCGCACGAAGAACATCCCGGTCCAGGCGAGGGGGAAGACGAGGCCCCAGCTTATGTTGGGCGGCTTGAGATAATAGGTCCGCATGTCCTTGGCGATGATGCTCCAGAATGCGGTCCAGCGCTTCATTTCTTCTCTTTCTCACGGCGCAACGCCGCCGCCTCGAGCCCGGTGGTGTCGACGAAGATCTCCTCGAGCGTCGGCCGCACCCGGCGGGCCTCGGTGACTTCGATGTCCGCTTCCTCGAGCGCGCGCACGAGCGGGCCGACCGCGAGCGGCCGGGTGGATTCGGCCCGGACCAGGTTGCCGCCGACGGTCGAGAACCGGGTCTCGCTGTCGGCGCGCGCCAGCAGTTCGGCCCCGGCCTCGGCGCGGTCCCCGACTTCGAGTTCCAGCACCTGGCGGCCGCGAACCGGTTCGAGCAGATTCTCGACCGTGTCGGTGCGGACGACGCGGCCCCGGACGATGAAGGAGATACGGGAACAGAGCCGCTCCGCTTCCTCGATGTAGTGGGTGGTCAAGAGGATGGTCGTGCCGGCCCGGTGCAGGTCGGCGACGAGCCGGCGGATGTGGCGCGCGCTCTGGACGTCAACGCCGGTGGTCGGCTCGTCGAGGAACAGCACCGGCAGCCGGTGGATGATGCCGGCCGCGATAGTCAGCTTGCGCTTCATCCCTTTTGAGTAGCCGGCGAACCGGCGTTCGGATGCCTCGGCCAGGCCGAACGCGGCCAGCAGTTCCCGCGCCCGGTCCGCGGCCTCGCGGCGGGAGACGCCGTAGAGCGAGGCGCAGAAGCGAAGATTCTCGGACCCGGTCAGCTCCGGGTAGAGATTGCTCTCGTCGGGGACGACGCCGATCAACTGCTGGGCCGCGCGCGGTCGGCGAATGCAATCAATACCGGCGATGCTGAAACTGCCCGCGTCGGGCCGGGCCAGGCCGGTCAGGATGTTGATGGTCGTGGTCTTGCCCGCGCCGTTGGGGCCCAGGAGGCCGAAGAGTTCGCCCGCCCGGACTTCAACGTCCAGGCCGGCCAGCGCGGTGACGTCGCCGAAACGCTTGACGAGGCCGCGGGCGGAGACGACGGCCCGGTGGTTGGTCACTTCTGCTCGGGCTGGTCGGAGCAGGGGTGATTACCGTCCGGGCCGTGGCATTTCCGAATCTGCTCCGGCGAGCATTCTTCGGGTTTGCCCTTCAGGTTTTCCG